>CAJOGG010000154.1 GCA_905234205.1 uncultured Synergistales bacterium
CTCGCCGTGCGCTGCGTGCTGGATGTAGACAAGGCGAAAGTTTCGCCTTCCAGTTCTTCTTCGGGTAAATCATCCTCTTCAGGCAAGTCGTCTTCTTCAGAAGAGACTTCTTCGAGTTCAAGGAATGGTGTTGGTAGTGACTGGTTAGAGGATCCTCGCGATGATGACGTTTACATGACCATGGCTATCGGAGACAAGACTTGGATGGTGGAAGATCTACGTTATGCGGCAAGCCCAAGCTATTGTCCAGATCCTGAAGGTAATCCGGATAATTGTCAAGTTGGAGTATTTTACACATGGGATGTCGCGATGCAGGCGTGTCCCGACGGTTGGCACCTGCCGTCTATAGAAGAATGGAAGGACTTCTTTATCACGAGTACAGGAACGTTGCCGGGCGTTATCTCTCAACATGTGATCATGCCGATTATGCTAGCAGCTTCATGGGCTTCAGGAGAGCCAGTAACGACGAGAAAGTTTTACGTGCCTGTAGTGATATTTGGCAAATGTCCAAGGGAATCGCAAAGTATGAGAACGTCGAACAAGAAATGAGTTTATGGTGTGAAGCTTTTCGTGATGAATTATTCGAATACAATTCAATTTGCCGCGAAGAGTATCAACGATTAGATGCAAAATTTTAATTTTTTAACTGGAGGAAATATTTATCATGAAGCAAGAAGTTATGTTAGAGCCCAAGAAAATTATATACCGTGACGTCCCAACCCCAGAGCCAGGCCCGGATCAGGTCCTTGTGAAAATCAAACGCATTGGAATTTGTGGCAGCGATATTCACGTTTACCACGGCACACACCCGTACACTTCATACCCAATAGTTCAGGGCCATGAAGTCAGCGCGCAAGTCGTCAAGTGTGGAGAATATGCCAAGAAGTTCAAGCCCGGCGACAGAGTAGTCCTTGAGCCTCAAGTTGTTTGCGGAAGGTGCTACCCATGCTTGCACGGGAAATATAATCTCTGTGAGAACCTCAAAGTTTTTGGCTTTCAGACGACCGGAACAGGCAGTGAGTATTTCGCGATTGAGGAAAGCAAAGTTGATTTGTTGCCAGACTGCATGACTTATTCTGATGGCGCAATGATGGAGCCGTTAGCCGTTACTGTTCACGCTGCTAAGAGATTCCCTGAAGTCAAGGGAGCAAAGGCTGCTGTGCTTGGTTGTGGGCCCATTGGAATTTTGTTGATTCAATCGTTAAAAGCGTTGGGAGCTGCACAAGTTTTCGCGACGGATATTTCCGACAAGAGGCTTGAACTTGCAAAGAGTCTCGGGGCTGATTTCACTGTCAACACAATGAAGGAGGACTTCAAAACGAAATTCCTTGAAGCATTCGGGCCGGATAAAGCAGACGTGATTTATGAGTGTGCAGGAAGCGATATAACAATGGATCAGGCTATCCAGAACGCACGCAAGGGAAGCACGATCATTCTTGTAGCAGTTTTCGGTAAGAAAGCCAACGTTGACTTAGCAAAACTCAACGACAGCGAACTTGACCTCAACACCAGCATGATGTACCGCCACGAAGATTTTATGGACGCAATAAGATTCGTGGAAGAAGGAAAAGTTCAGTTGAAACCGCTTCAGACCATGCACTTTGCATTTGAGGACTGGCCAAAAGCTTACGAGTACATTGACAACAACCGCGAGTCAGTCATGAAAATAATCGTTGACGTTGATACAGAGGAGAAAGAATAACAATGAAGCTTACGTATGAGGGCTTGAAAGATTCTGCGGCTTGGAAAAGTGCTGGAATAGAGCTCCCAACTTACGACCCCGAAGAACTTGCTAAGCGAACTCGTGAAAATCCTACTTGGGTACATTTTGGGATTGGCAACATTTTCAGAATCTTTATAGGTGGCATTGCAGATAAACTGATTCGTGACGGCCTCATGAACACCGGAATAATCTGCGCTGAAACTTTTGATTACGATGTTGTCGACAAAATCTATAAGCCTTTCGATAATCTTGCGCTCGCTGTAACGTTACATGCTGACGGTAAACAAGATAAACGCGTCTTAGGGTCATTATGTGAGGCTATAAAGGCGACCGAACGCACGAGACTCGCGGAAATTTTCACGGCCAAGACTTTGCAGTTAGTATCATTCACGATCACGGAAAAGGGCTATGCTCTTCACGGAAGTGATGGGAAATATTTTGGCTTCGTTGAGTCTGACATGGCGAGAGGCCCGGAGAAATGCACAGGCGCTATGGCGATCGTTACAGCTATGTTGTATGAGAGATTTAAGGCCGGCGCTTATCCTATTGCTATGGTATCAATGGACAACGTATCACAAAACGGTAGCAAGTTACAAGCTGCTGTGATTGAGACGGCTGAAAAATGGTGCGAGAAAAATTTTGTGCCGGCAGAATTTCTTGACTACGTGAAGGACTCGAGCAAAGTTTCATTCTGTTGGACAATGATTGACAAGATTACCCCGCGTCCGTCTGATGAAGTTGGAAAAATGTTGGAGAGCTTGGGCGTTGAGAATATGCAAACGGTTATCACGAGCAAGAGAACTTATATAGCTCCATTCGTGAACGCTGAAGCACCGGAATATCTCGTAATTGAAGACTCATTCCCCAATGGAAGGCCACCACTTGAGAAAGCTGGAGTCTACATGACCGACCGTAACACCGTGAATCTTTCTGAACGCATGAAAGTTACAGCATGTTTGAATCCGATTCACTCTGCTTTGTGTACATATGGCTGTATGTTGGGCTATGTTATGTTCGCTGACTGCATGAAGGACCCCGAGCTTGTTGAACTTGCAAAACAGGTTGGTTATGTTGAGGGCTTGCCAGTTGTGAAGGATCCCAAAATTATTTCGCCCAAGGCTATTTAGGCGACACGAGCGCACGAATTGCAACGGATATTTCACAGGGACTCGCTTTCAGGTTCGGCGAGACGATAAAGGCTACTGTTGCACGTGATGGAACGGCTAAGAAACTCAAGGCTATTCCTGTAGCTATAGCTGGCTGGTTGAGATACTTGCTTGCAGTTGACGACGAGGGCAAAAACTTTGAGTTATCCCCAGATCCACTTAACGCAGAACTTACAAAGCAGCTTGAGGGAATCAAATTCGATAACCCTGGCACGTTCACGAATCAGTTAAGGCCAATTTTGAGCAACGTAAATATTTTCGGAGTTGATTTATACGAGGCAGGTATAGGCGACAAGATAGAGAATATTTTCCGGGAAATGATTAACGGCAAAGGATCAGTAAGGGCCGCTCTCAAGAAATATCTGGCGTAATGTAACAATAACCTCCGGCTTTGTCATGAGGTCGGAGGCTTTTTATTATCCTAGTGTATGGGGTTGAACTCTTTGCTTAACAAGTCCTTGAACTCTTCCAAACTCATTGAGCCTAAATCACCCTTTGAACGTTCACGAACTCCAACGGTATGAGCTTCCTTCTCCTTATCTCCTACAACTAACATGTACGGAACTTTCTGAAGTTGAGCATCACGAATCTTTCGGCCAAGTTTTTCGTCTCTGGTATCAATTTCTGAACGTAACCCCAAATTCATGAACTTAGCTTGCAATTCTTTCGCGTAATCCATGTGTGAAGCGGCGTTAATCGGGACGATCTTAATCTGTACAGGTGCCAGCCAATAAGGGAACGCCCCCGCGTAATGCTCAATCAAGATACCCATGAATCTCTCAATGCTTCCGAAAACGACCCTATGAATCATAACCGGCGTATGTTCTGCTCCGTCTTCTCCAATGTATGTCACGTCGAATCTTCCAGGCATTTGGAAATCAAGCTGAATAGTTCCACATTGCCACGTTCTGCCGATACAGTCTTCAAGGTGGAAATCAATCTTCGGCCCGTAAAAAGCTCCGTCGCCCGGGTTGATCGTGTAGGGAGTGTTTGTGCTTTCAAGTGCATCACGTAATGCGCTTTCTGCTGCTTCCCATTGCTCGTCGGTACCCATTGAGTCTTCTGGGCGTGTTGAAAGTTCCACGGAATATTTGAAGCCGAATACTTCAGTGTAAACGTATTTATCAAGCTCCATTATGGCTGTAACTTCTTCCTTAATTTGTTCGGGCGTGATGTACGTGTGTGAATCGTCCTGTGTAAAGCAACGTACACGCATTAATCCATGTAAAACTCCGCTGCGTTCGTGTCTATGAACTAGGCCAAGTTCAGCGAGTCTCATCGGCAAATCTCTGTAGCTTCGTAATTGAGTCTTGTAAACGAGAATACTACCCGGGCAATTCATCGGCTTGATAGCGTAGGGTTTCTCGTCAATTTCCGTGAAGTACATATTATCGCGGTAATGATCCCAATGTCCCGACCTGATCCATAAAGAACGATCCAAAATTTGCGGCGTCTTAATTTCAGTGTAGCCTCGTTTTACATGTTCACGTCGCCAAAAATCTATAAGCGTGTTCATTATTGCCATGCCCTTTGGGTGGAAGAACGGGAAGCCGGGGCCTTCTTCATGCAGGCTGAACAAATCCAAGTCCTTGCCAATTTTTCTATGGTCGCGTAATTTAGCCTCTTCGATTCGTTTAACGTACTCTTTCAATTCGTCGGGCGTAGCAAAAGCAGTCCCGTAAATTCTCGTGAGCATTTTATTTTTCTCATCACCGCGCCAGTAAGCTCCAGCAATTGAGAGTAATTTGAAGTTATGAATCTTTGACGCGTCAGGAACATGAGGGCCTCTGCAAAGGTCAGCGTATTCGCCTTGCTTGTATACAGAAACTGTAGGTGCGTCAATCTCCGTGATTAACTCCGTCTTATATGGATCGTCAGCAAAGAATTTCAATGCCTCGTCCTTGGCCAAGTCCTCACGAGTAACTTTTTCGCCAGCCCCGGAAATTTTTCGCATCTCCGCTTCGATTTTTGGTAGGTCAGCTTCCGTGATAGTCCCTGCTACGTCAATATCATAATAGAAACCGTCTTTGATTGATGGACCGACTCCGAAATGTGTACCTGGATATAAACGCAAAACAGCTTGTGCCATTAAGTGTGCTGTACTGTGTCGCAAAATCTCTAGTCCTTCAGGAGAGTCAACGCTAATTGCTTCAACATTGCCTCCTTCAGAAATAACTCGTGATAAATCCATAGCGTCATCGTTGAATTTCGCAGCGATAACTTTTTTGTTGTCAAGGCCAAGAGCTTTAACGACGTCATGTAAAATCACGCTGTCTGAATCAAAATTGCATTCTTTATCTCCGTGTTTGAATACTAACAATGTATTAATCCTTCCTTAATGTAATGAAATCTCAAATTTTGGCAAGGATAACACCCCGTGAAAATTCGTGCAAGTGGCCTAACGTTTTAGCGTTGTTGTATATTTTCACATAAATTTTCCTCAATCACTAGATAAAATTTTATCAATCATTACAAAGGAGAGTTAATCAATCATGAAGCGTAAGTTGTTTGTTATGTTATTATGCGTGGCTATGCTGCTTGCATGTGGTCATGTGTTTGCTGCGCCTGTTATTGATGGGAAGACGCCGGCGGATATAATTTTTGTCATTGATACAACAGGCTCGATGAGTCCGTACATTCGTTCAGTCAGAGAGAACCTAACGGCGTTTGCAGAATACTTGGGAGAAAACAATATCAATGCACATTATGCTGTTGTTGAGTACAAGGACGTTGCATACACCAGCTACTCAAACGAGCTTAATTCTGTGAAGGAACATAGTTTGGGTGGTACAAGGTGGACAAGTGATGTTGAGACATTGAAAAATGATCTTGGGCGGATATGATTGGCCCGAGACTCCACAAGCTGCATTAGACTGGGTATTAAATTTGAATGATACTTCAGATTGGAGACAACAAAACGCAAGGCTTGTGTTTATATTGACGGACGCACCCTCAAAAAAATATTCCGATTATTCGGGCTATCACGTTGCACATGATACTGTCGAGAAAGACACCGCACTTATTAACGCGTTAAAATCTAAAAGCATAATCACATCTGTTATAGGAAGTATTCTTGATAGAGAACATTACAAGCCATTATTCACTGGTACAGAAGGCGTGTTTATAGATATTGAGACTGTTGACTGGTATAAATCAATGGTCGATATAGCTTCGTATATAACAGACATGGCTACTACAGAACCAGACGATCGACTTGATCACACAACACTTGAAACTGTCCCGGAGACTACAGCTAACACAGTGGAAAATAAACTCAAAGATGATGAGGTTGTTTCAACTGACTCAGTTATCAACACAATGACCGACAACTACAGACCGTACTATGATCCTTCATTGCCTCACGAAGCGTCAGCAGGAGATTTTGAGGCGGTCGATAAGTTCATAACTAAGATAGATACAGTTAATCTTTATTCGCCCACACAAGCATCAGGAGATTGGGGTTACTTCCTGTTCAAGTTTGAGCTTCCTTATGATGATCTTAGGAACGACTGTGCTGACTTGACCATTGCAAATTCAGATCCGTTAAAATCCGCTGAAAATATTTACGATCCGAACGGCTTCATCAATTTTGTAATGTTGGATATGTCAGGAAATAAGATTACGACAATTAGCAAAGAAGTGCTTGTGTTAATCTACGGCCAAGTTAATGACACACTCGTGCTTTATTTGGTCAAGCCCAAAGGTGAGGACACGATCAAATTGTGGTCAACTTCACACGTAGCAGGTAGTGAAAACGAAGATTATTTAACCAAAAACAAAGAAGACACGGAAATGAAACTCGATGACTCAGTTGGCGAACTTATAAAGAACGACGGCAGCCTCATGGGTACACTTAGGAAAAAAGTCAACGACTACAACAGCGACGAATACAGCGGCAGTTACGATGTTAAGGGCCTGTTATCCAAGCTCTTTGACATGGCTTCAGATTTTTGGGCCAAGTATGGAGAAAGTATAACCAGTGGAGCAAAGGAACTTTTGAATAAGGTCTCTAGCGGTGGCGGTTGTAATTCAGGCCTTGGACTTGTCGGAGTACTCGCACTAGTAGGCTTTGCCTTCAGAAAACGTTAATAGCGCGAATTGAGGCGGAGTTAGCCCACGAGGTTAATACCTGCCTCAAATTTTTTGTACGTAATGATTGACACGATCACCATTAATATATCTGCTACAACTTGTGTCCAAACTATGCCATACATTCCGAATATATAATTCATAACGAACAACAACGGAATATTGAACACTACCCAACGTGATGCTCCCAAGAACAAAGCCTTATCTCCATGTCCAACGGCCTGAAAGAAATTCACGAGGTGGAAACAAATAAACATAAACGGCGTCGCAAGAGTTCTAGCTCTCAAGAAATGTGTACCAAGTTCAACTGTTTGAACGTCTTCAATAAATATTCTCATTATGTCGCCAGCGAAAATTTCATACAATGCTACACTCACAAAACTGAACGCTAACCCAACTAGGCGCGAAAAGTTCACGGCCTCACGCATTCTTGCAAAGTTTCCCGACGAATAGTTATAGCCCGCTAATGGCATCATTCCCATACAAAGCCCTATTCCAACGTTTAATGGCAGCCTTTCAGCCTTTAAGACAATCCCAACGGCCGCTAAAGGAATATCCCCGTAACCTGAAACAAGTTTGTCAATGATGATATACGTCACGTCGAAAAGAGTTACAGCCACCGCCGCAGGAACTCCCACAGCAAACACCGAATAAATATTTCTACCCGAAGCCTTTATATTGCGAATCGATAGCGAAATAATTCCCGCGTGCCTTAATTTATAAATCGTTATCAGGAAATACGAGAATATAATCACGTTTGAAAGCATTGTTGCTATTCCAGCTCCCAAAACTTCATAACCACTAGGCAATATCACGAACATGAACAAAGGATCGAGAAAGATATTTATTATCCCGCCCATTGAGACTCCAAAGCCGGCTTGCTTTGCATAACCTGTTGAGCGCAAAAAGTTCGAGAGTGTCATTGATAAAATCGTCGGCAAGCCTCCTATTACTATCACGCAAAAAGTATACTGTTTCGCAAAAATTAACGTGTCGTCACTCGCGCCAAGTAATCGCAAAATCGGCTCCATGAATACATACATGCTCAAGGCAAATATCCCGGCTGAAAGGATCGCCATATAAAAGCAAAACGCGCTCACTTTATTAGCCTCATTATCACGTCCTGCGCCCATTAAACGAGATATTAAAGTCCCGCCACCGACTCCGAATAAGTTCGCAAACGAAATCGAAATGTTGAACACCGGAAGCAACAAAGATACTCCCGCGACCATTAAGGGGTTATTAGTCCGGCCTATGAAAAATGTATCTGCTAGGTTGTAGATTAATATAATCAGTTGTCCGAAAATCATGGGTAAGGCTAATTCGGTTAAGGCTCGAGGAATTGGCCAAGATTCAAAAATTTTGTGGTTGTCTCTCACTAAGAAACACCTCCTGTAAAATTGCTACATGCTAAAATATTTTAACTCACATTCAAAACTCTAAATTCAGAAGGGAAGGTACATTTATGCGGGGAAATTCTTTGTTGTTATTCCTGGTTGTATGGCCAATGATCGGTGGCTTGTTCTCGTACTTCATAGGCAAGAAGAGCAGGTTAGCCCGAGATTATTTTGCTGATATAGTTTGCGTGATAGAGCTTATAGTTACGTTGCAGAGTCGTAAATTTATAGGGACGGAGTTTTTTGCGCCAGACGTTTGCGGACTTGGAATTAAATTCACACTTGACGGCTTCAGATATATTTACGCGTTAATAATTGCTTTCATGTGGACGGTAACGACGATTTTTTCACGAGAGTATTTGTGTCACCACAGGAACAGAAATCGCTATTATCTCTATGTGCTCTTCACGCTATCTTCAATCATGGGAGTGTTCTTGTCAGGAGATTTATACACGACGTTTATATTTTTCGAGATGATGTCGCTATTTTCGTATATCATGGTTGTACAGGAGGAGACCCCGGAAGCTCAACGCGCTGCACAAACTTACTTGGCCATAGCGATTATCGGAGGGCTTGCAACTCTTACGGGCTTGGTACTCTTTTACGCGAAGACAGGTACACTTGATATAAGCCAGCTATCAAAACTCGACGTAGAAAAAACAAATTTGTATGTACCAGGAATTTTAATCTTCATTGGATTTGCTGCAAAGGCCGCTATCTTTCCTTCTCATATATGGCTACCAACTGCGCACACAGCTGCTCCAGCTCCTTCAAGCGCTTTACTATCAGGCTTGCTCACAAAGTCGGGACTGTTTGGTATTCTCGTCTTGAGCGCGGGGCCGTTCCTTCATGATTCTTTATGGGGCTTCATGCTTTTAATCTTGGCCGTTATCACAATGGTGTTAGGCGCGGTTCTGGCTGTGTTCTCAATAAATCTCAAACGCACGCTAGCTTGTTCATCAATGTCGCAATTAGGCTTCATATTAACCGTCTTGTCTATGCAATGCATCTTGGGAGTAGAGAATGATTTAGCCGTGAGAGGTACATTGTTGTATATGGTCGGGCACTCGTTAATCAAGCTGGTGTTATTCTTGTGCGCTGGCGTTGTTTTCATGAACACACACAAGTTAAATCTCAACGAGATAAAAGGCTTTGGACGAGGCAAAAGAGTTTTGATGTTCGCGTTTGTAATGGGAGGGCTCGGCCTAATGGGCGCGCCATTGTGGAACGGTTATCTAGGAAAGACTCTAATACACGAGAGCATAGTTGAACATATTCACGCAGAATCAGGCGCACTTTTTTTCATGACGCTTGCTCACGAGAAATTATTGTTTGAGATTTGCGAATGGTTGTTCTTAATTTCGGGAGGCTTAACGACTGCTTACGTGATTAAATTATTTGTGGCGTTGTTCGTTGCGAAACCAGCTCCGGATTTACACGAGAATGAAGTATATATTTCGCGCTCAAATGCTTTCTTGCTGACGTTGTCGGCGTTATTGTTGCCATTAATAGGATTTTTCCCGCGTGAGATAGGCGACGCGATTAGCGTTTTTGGTGCAAGCTTCATGAATGGCCCGGAACATCATCACTTGATAAATTATTTCACGTTCG
>CAJOGG010000155.1 GCA_905234205.1 uncultured Synergistales bacterium
TAATACTTGTCATGCAGAACGGTGACGTGGTTGAAGCTGGGACGCATGATGAATTATTATCACAAAAAGGACTGTATGCGAATTTATATAATAGTCAATTTTCAGAAGGAGGAATAAATTAGCAATGAAGATCAGAAAATGTGTATTCCCTGTAGCAGGATTAGGAACGAGGTTTTTACCCGTAACGAAGGAATTAGCAAAAGAGATGCTGCCGCTTGTGAATCGTCCTATTATCTCTTACGGAGTCGAAGAGGCTTTAGCGTCCGGTTGTGATGAGATTATCATGATAACAGGACGTGCAAAACGTTCGATCGAGAATTATTTTGACAGGTCATTCGAGCTTGAGGAGTTGTTGAAATCCAGAGGCAAGACGGAACTTTACGACAAAATGCTTGCAATTTCCAACATGGCCGAAATTTTATTCATTCGTCAGCGTGAACCTTTAGGACTTGGCCACGCAGTATTATGTTCTGAACCTGTCTGCAAGAACGAATTTTTCGGAGTTGCTCTTCCTGATGACGTGTTCCTGAATCCTGAAGCCCCTGTGTTATCGCAGTTAATCACAGTCCACGAGAAAATAGGCGGCAGTGTAATAGCACTTGAGGAAGTCGAGGCTGATGATGTATCACGTTATGGAATAGTCAAGCCACAGTTTGCTATCGAGAACGGAATATACAAGATAGAAGACATGGTAGAGAAACCCAAGAAGGAAGACTCACCAAGCAATCTTGCAATAATGGGACGCTATGTGTTATCGCCGTCAATATTCCCGTTGCTGCGTAAACAAGGAGCAGGAACTGGCGGAGAGATTCAACTTACGGACGCAATAAAGACTCTATGTTCACAAGAACCAGTATGGGGAGTTGTCTATAAAGGCAGAAGATTCGACTGCGGGACACAAAAAGGCTGGTTGAGTGCAAATGTACAGCTTGCACTTGAAGAACCTGAATTGCGAGATGTTGTGCTCAATGTTGTGAGTAAAGAGTTTAACAAGGAGGAAAATATCAACAATGTTAATCAATAAGACAGCGACAGGTAATGAATTAACCATAGCGATCGAAGGCAGACTCGATACGACAACAGCTCCTCAGCTAGAAAAAGAACTTGAGGGCCTTAGCAGCGTGAAAGAGTTAGTGATCGACATGGCAAAACTTGTTTATGTATCATCAGCGGGACTAAGAGTATTACTAAAGGCTCAAAAGATCATGAACAAGCAGGGGAAAATGACGGTTAAGAATGTAAGCAACGAGATCAAAGAAATTTTCGAGGTAACGGGATTTAACGAGCTGTTAAATATAGAATAGGAGGACGAGGCCATGATATTCGATAAATCTGCGGATGGAACGAGTTTAACATTGACGCTTGATAAGAAATTAAGCGCGGTAACAGCAGATGAACTGGAGAAGGCACTGACACGGGAATTAAAGGGAGTTAATAATTTTGTAGTTGACATGGCAAAACTTGCTTATGTATCGTCAGCGGGATTACGTGTATTACTAAAGGCCCAAAAATACATGAATCAGCACGGGAGCATGACAGTCAAGAATTCTATCCCGGAGGTCATGAATATATTAGAGACGACGGGCTTTGATGAAATATTAGACATTGAGTAACAAACTGCGTTACTTGTAGTCGTCAAATAATGTCACAATAGAGGAACATAATTACACTAAGTATACCCTCACTTGTAGGAGTGGGGGATTTTTTGAATGTTTGGTTATGGCAAGAGGGAGCGTGTGTTAAAAACAATGTAGCGTAAAAAATTCCTTTACACACTTTACTTGACAGAACCAAATTTATCTCAAAACGTTTTCGAGTTCTAATTCAGATTTGATCGTTACAGCCTCATCAACTACCCCCTTCTTTATCGTTACAAGCGCGGGCATTTTCCCAACAAGCGCTAATTTCTCGGTCATACGTGCATTGCGATAGCCATCAATCATGGGGACATTCAGGCCTTTAGCCTTTGCACAAGCTTCCACGGCGTTTGAGAGTTTCACTTGTGCTTCATCAATGCTTGAGTAAAAGAACGCTTTGACCTCTTCAGGCTCTAATAAGGTTGCGCGCAGGTGTACTTGTTCATTAATGTACGACGATGCCGCCATAGCAGCAACAGCTCCATCAGACGCAGCAGTGATAACTTGACGCAGATATTTGCTCCTAACGTCACCAGCCGCGAAAATTCCCTCAACTGAAGTCTCCATGTGATCATTTGTGATAATCCAGCCGCCCTTTTCAGCCTTAACAAGTCCTCTCACGCAATCATCATCAGGTTCTTGGCCAACAAACATAAACACGCCCGCGACATCAAGATTAGAAGTTTCGCCGGTCTTCACGTTTTTAAGCATTAGATTCTCAACCATTCCATTACCTTCAATTTTTTCGACCACAGTATTGTAGACAGGTTGAATTTTGGGATTAGCAAGTGCTTGTGCAATTGCGGCTCTGTCAGCTCTGAACTCGTCGCGACGATGAATAATGTAGACCTTGGACGCGAATTTCGTGAGGTAGTTTCCTTCTTCAATGGCAGTATTTCCACCACCGACCACAGCAATATCGTACCCTTCAAAGAATGCTCCATCGCATACAGCACAGAAGCTCACGCCTTGGCCGATATGTTCAGCTTCACCTTCACAGCCGAGTCTCTTAAAGTGTGCACCAGTTGCCACGATAATAGCCTCTGCTTCAATCTCGTTGATCTCTCCGGACTTTTTCGTGACCACAATTTTTTTTCCCTCGCGTAATTCTACTTTGCTTGAGTTCACGATTCTTATTTCGGTGTTGAATTTCAGTGCATGCGCTTTAAGCATCTCCCCAAGTTCAGGACCTGTAGCATGAGCAACTCCCGGGTAGTTCTCGATCTCGTCGGTGTTGTTGATCTGTCCACCTGTCGCAGCTCTTTCAAGCACTAAGACATCAAGTCCCGCGCGTTTGCCGTAAATTGCCGCACTCATTCCAGCAGGGCCAGCCCCGATTATAACAAGTTCTCGTTTTTCCATAGCTAGTAGCCTCCTTAAAAAATATTTAATCTGCCTGTTCCTGTTACGAAGTCGCCTATAATTTTAACGTATTCAAAGTTTTCGTGTCTAATATGCTTCAATAAAGCTTCAGCTTTTTCCGGGTCAACTGCTAATAACAAACCGCCCGAGGTCTGAGCATCATATATCAAATCCAAATCCGAACGCCCGACTTTTTCGCCTTTAACGTCAATAAATTTCTCATAAGCTGCTTGATTACGATATGCTCCTTCAGGTACAAGCCCCATGTCCGCTAAATCCTTAACGCCTTGAATAACAGGCAAGCTCTTTGCACATATGTTGCAGTCAAGATTATTATCCGTCCCCAACATGTCGGCCAAGTGTCCAGCAAGTCCGAAGCCTGTAACGTCCGTAGCAGCATGAACGCATTTATGTAGCTCATCGGGTAAATTTATCGCGTTTAACTTCTTCATACTTTCTGTAGCTTGCGTTCGTGTAGCCTCGTCTTCGATCATATCGGCCTTAATCGCAGTTACAGCTATTCCAGTTCCAAGCGGCTTGGTGAGAATCAATTTATCGCCAGGTTTAGCTCCTGTTGTTCGCCACAATTTCGCCTTCTCAACCTCACCATAGACAACAAGCCCGTATTTTGGTTCATCGTCCTGAACGCTATGACCTCCAACTAAAAACGCTCCTGAAGATCTGACACGTTCAAAGCCTCCTTCAAGCACTTGCTTTAACACTTCAAGCTCAAGATATTTTGTCGGGAAGCATACAACGTTAAGCGCGATAATGGGTCTTCCTCCCATTGCAAATACGTCACTAATGGAATTAGCCGCCGCAATTTGTCCCCATGTAAAAGCATCATCAACGACTGGAGTAATAAAATCAAGCGTGAGAATCCCGTAACGTTTTTCATCAAGCTCAAAGACTGCCGCGTCCTCGTTACCATTCCATGAAGCTAAAATTCTGTCGCCGTAAATTTGTGGTATATCCGATAAAACTTTTTGTAGATCCCCCGGACCTATTTTTGCTGCTCACCCACTTGAATGTGATAGTTCAGTCAATCTCTTCTTCATGTTCTGGTCTTCAACATCACAACACGACACTACAATCACCTGCCTTTCTTGCCTCGTTTGCGAGAAAGTATATACTATATCGTGAAAAATGAGAGAGGAGTAATTCGTAAATGGCAATCATTGAAATCACAAAAGACAATTTCGAAACAGAGTTCAAGAATAGTTCCATACCAGCAGTGTTGGACTTCTGGGGACCAAAATGTGGCCCGTGTATG
>CAJOGG010000156.1:0-9161 GCA_905234205.1 uncultured Synergistales bacterium
TTTCCGGGTGATTCTTATCGCCTAATAATACAACATGGTATTTCTTGCTTGACAATTCCGCGGCCATATTCTGGGCTTTGCTGACAAACGGACAAGTCATATCCTCGACTTCAATACTACGAGCTTTGAGCCTGTCAAAAACCTCAAGCGGCTCACCATGAGCACGAATCAAAACTTTTGCGCCCTCGGGAATTTCTCTATCGTCGTCCGCAACATGTAATCCAAGAGCTTCAAGCCTAGCGACTTCTTGCGGGTTATGAATGGGAAGGCCGATCGTCCAGACTTGTTTATTATCGTTGTTAGTTAGAGCTTGTTCGATTGCGCTCACTGCGCGTTTTACCCCGAAACAGAATCCTGCGTGCTCGGCCATTATGACGTTCATTCCGGGCGGTCCTCGTTGTGTAAATGATTTTGTATAGCGTTTAATATTTCTTCTTCGTGGTTAGACTCTGACATCTCAAACCATACTACAGGCTCAAATTTTTTGAACCAAGTTTGCTGACGACGACAAAAAGCCTTCGTGCGTGAGATTGAACTTTCGAGAGCTTCATCGAGATTGATTTTGCCCTTGTGATAGTCTATGAGTTCTTTGTAGCCCAAGCCCTTCAACGGGTTATAACGTTCGTTAAATCCATGATCCAATAGCCATTCCACTTCTTCGGGAAAGCCCGACGAAAATTCCTGCTCTAGTCTTATTTCGATTCGTGAGAACAATTCTTCGCGCGGCCGTGACAGGCCTATATACAAAACATCAAAGCCATAGTCGCGTTTTTCGCCCTCCTTGTAAACTTGTGAAGGTGCTTTTCCGGTCAAGTCCCAAATCTCAAGCGCTCGTGTAACTCGTCGAACGTCATTTTTGTGTAATCTGTCAGCTGTTTCAGGATCAATTTCAGCTAATCTCATGTGTAACAGCTCTGCACCTTGAGAATTTGCCAAGCTCTCGTATTTTTCGCGGATATTATCATCTGCTGGCAGCTCCGAATTTAACGACGCATGAAAGAGTGCGTTATAGTAGAACGGTGTACCCCCCACAAATAACGGAATCTTGTTGCGTGCATAAATCCTTGAGACTACATTGGAAGTCTTCTCGGCAAAATCTGATACTGAAAACTTTTCATCGGGGTCAACTATGTCAATCATATGGTGGGGAATTTCGCGGCGAAGCGATGGAGAAACTTTATCCGTGCCCACGTCCATATAACGATAAATCTGACGCGAGTCTACCGAAATTATTTCTGCATTCAATTTTTCTGCGATTGAGAGACTTAATGCCGTTTTACCTACGGCTGTGGCTCCGATTAAAGCAACCACTGGCTGGCGGTTCATATAAATCCTAATAACCTCGTTTACAAAGCATAATAATTAACAAATCGCCTGAATTATAGCATAAATTTCATTTTTGCAAGCGTATAATATTGCTTTCACACTCACAAATATTAAGAAAGGCTGTTATGAATCAATGAACACGCGAAATAAATACCCACCGTTAGATTTAGTAGCTCCAGCGATGTTTACAATAGTGTTTATTGTGACATTGATTTACTCGCGCTTTGAACCTAACGTTGAGGACGTTGACATGAATTACGTAAAAACTTTTGCAGGCCACCCCGGTTATGTATTAGTTGATGCGCGTCCAGAAGAACAATATGAAGGGAAATCACCACGCCACGGAATACCCGGAGGCCATATACCTGGAGCAATAAACTTCCCCATTGAAGACTTAAAGGTTATAGCACCAGCAACAGCTTTGGCACGAGCAGGAATAGTTAAGCGCAACACGATCATAATTTATTGCAACACCGGAGTATTATCAGTGAGATTTGCTGACCAGTTAGTGAGACGATTTAATTTTTCGCCTTCGAGGATCAAGAACTATCGCGGAGGTATAACTGACTGG
The DNA here is from genome assembly GCA_905234205.1 of uncultured Synergistales bacterium. Taxonomy (GTDB): domain Bacteria; phylum Synergistota; class Synergistia; order Synergistales; family Aminobacteriaceae; genus JAFUXM01. The sequence goes on from CAJOGG010000156.1 coordinate 1,898, forward strand.
GTAAAATATGATGGTAATATACTATTGCCTGAAGATCACGAAACAGGAGATGAAATTTAATTGGCAGTACCAATTTTAGATTTAGCGCGTTCATTCGGTGAGATTAAGCCGGAAGTGTTCGCGACGTTAGAAAAAATATTTGATGCTCAAAGCTTTATTCTAGGGGCTTACGTGAAGGATTTTGAGACTCATTGTGAGAAGTATCTCGAATTACCTGAAGGCTCCGCGATTGCTTGTGCGTCGGGGACTGATGCTTTATTGCTTGCGTTGATGGCTTGCGATATAAAACCAGGCGACGAAGTTATAACGACTCCGTTCACGTTCTTTGCTACGTCAGGGACAATTGCGCGGCTCGGAGCTAAACCTGTGTATGTTGATGTTGATCCGGTAAGCTACAACATAAACCTTGACCAAGCACTCAACAAAATCACGAGTAAGACGAAAGTTTTCCTGCCTGTTCACTTGTTCGGACAAATGTGTGAGCTAGAGAAAGTTTTGCAAGAATTTCACGGTAAGGGCCTCAAAGTTGTAGAGGACGCTGCGCAAGCTTTTGGCTCATGTAGAATCCTTGACGAGGGAAAACGAATTGATAGAGCCGGAACAGTTGGCGACATTGGGTGTTATTCTTTCTTCCCGACGAAAAATCTTGGCGGCTGTGGTGATGGCGGAATGGTCGTAACGAAAGATTTAACGCTTGCAGAGAGACTCAAGAAGTTGCGCGTTCATGGCTCTGGCACAACTTACTATCATGAAGAGGTCGGGATAAACAGCAGGCTTGACTCGATTCAGGCGGCAATACTCGATATAAAGCTAAAACACTTGGCCGAATGGACTGAACAACGACGGAAGGCCGCGGATTATTACAGGTTGTTATTCACGGCGCAAGGCTTGCAGGAATTTATCACGCTTCCAACAGAAACAGAAGGCAACGTTCACATTTACCATCAGTATGTTATACGCGTGAAGGATAAACGTGACGAGCTTATGAGGTTCTTGAATGATAACGGCTTTGCAGTGAGAGTGTATTACCCGTTGAGTCTGCATTTACAACCGTGCTTTAAGTACTTGGGTTACAAAGAAGGCGACTTCCCTGTAAGTGAAATGCTCACAAGAGAAGTATTAGCTTTGCCGATTTTCCCTGGACTCGAAGCAACAGAGCAGGAAGCATTGGTTGAGAACGTAGGCAAATTTTTTAAGCAATAGACTACAAACTTTACAGCGGGTCTCATAAGGGGCCTGCTTCGTTACTTTCCAGGTAAACTTTTCACCACTTATACAAAACCATATAGACATAGCAAGGATTTGTTGTATAATGACAAGAAATTTAATTTCATTGATACACTTCATATGCAAATATTAATTCACGTAAAACTTTTTGAAGGGAAATTCTGAAATGCATAACCGAAAAATTTCAGCGTTAATAGTTGTAATTTTGTTATTCTCATTGACATTAACAACTTCGGAAGCTGCGACAAAGAGTAAAAGGAGTAAATCCAAGGCAAGTGCTGATGTTCCAGCTAAAACTAATACCAAAACTGAAGAAAAAAATGTAGATCCTACTGAAAAAGTGATGGCGGCGTGGTCTCATGAGGACAACTTCACTGACAACCCCAATGACCAAACTTTAAGGGTAAAAGTTACATATTACTCGAATGAATACATTGAAGCCCTTGTTAATGCCGAGGCCGAGAAAAATTTATGGACAAACGACGAAATGGAGAACTATAAGTATACGTTGTTGAAGAATTTGAATCTCGCTGAGTCAATTCCGTTCCATGTAAGTCTGTATGTTCGTGGAATGCCAATGTATCCTGCTCCATTTGATAAGCACATAAAAATGAGAGTTGGCAAAAATGTTTACGAGCCTATTGACTATGATAAGCGATTCAATTTCAAGATATTGGGCGCTCGTGACGGCATTGTGTATTTTCCTCGTTACGATCCTAAAACCGGCAAAGACGTGCTTGAAGGTGCACGGGACGTAAGATTAACTCTCGATGCTAGTATAAGCCATGCATTAATTACAAGAGGCGATGTAACTTGGGTTTGGGACCTTACAAGAGACCGCGGGACAATTGCAGGAGGTGCTGCCGCAAACAGACTTGAAGTTGACAGACTTATCAAACGTACGGATAAACTTAAGGAAGAACGCGACGAGTTACAAAAGAGACTTGACGCTTTGAACAAAGAATACGATGAAATAAATTCACGAATAGACGAACTACAGGAGTAATATGTAAAATATAGCAATCAGTACACGAAAGGAAGTAGTGGTTATTATGATAAAGATGGACCGTATCGCTGTACTTACAAGCGGAGGAGATTCACCAGGAATGAACGCAGCAGTCCGTGCAGTCGCCAGAACTTGTATGGTGCATCGGAGTAAGACGCGGTTATGAAGGTTTAATTGAAGGCGATTTCATATCGTTGGATCGTGCAGCAGTCGGTGGCATAATTCACACAGGCGGAACAATCTTAAAAACAGCACGAAGCGAGAGATTCAAAACTCCCGAAGGACGCGAAGAAGCTCTAGCAAGAATGAAGGAAGCTGGAATTGACGGCCTTGTAGTTATTGGCGGCGATGGTTCTTTCCATGGTGCAAAGGCCCTTCATGATCTCGGCTTCCCAACAATCGGAATCCCTGGCACTATTGACAACGATATAACCGGTACCGACGAAACTATAGGTTTTGATACGGCAGTAAATACAGCACTTGAAGCTATTATGAAATTGCGTGATACAGCCTCAAGCCATGAAAGATTATTCGTTGTTGAAGTCATGGGACGTAACGCAGGCTTTTTGGCCCTGGAAGTTGCAGTTGCTACAGGCGCGGAGTATGTCGTAGTTCCTGAATTACCGCTAAGCATTGGAGACCTGACCAAGCGTCTTAAAAGCTCGTATGCTGAACACAGAAGCCACACGTTGATAATCTTGGCCGAAGGTGTTATGACAGCAGCCGAAATGCGTGAACAATTACAGGATAGCGGCGGATATGACGCACGTGTTACAGTTTTGGGTTACATTCAGCGTGGCGGGCACCCAACCTCGTTTGACGTCGTATTAGCTACGAGAATGGGAGCGTTTGCTACAGAGAATCTCATGATCGGAAAATCCGGAATGATGGTCGGCAATATTAATCACAAACTCGTATTAAGCCCTCTCGAAAGGGCGTGGAGTGAACACAAATCTTTAAGCCCGGAGATGTTAAGCTTAATTAACAAAATGAACTAGAGTTTCACCGGGGGGATAAGTTTTCTAGAGTCCTCCCGTTACTTATCATAATTATTTAGTTAAGGAAAAATTTTATGCCAAGAAAATCAACAAAATCACAAATTTCAGATGACACAATGGAAAATTCAACACTTCAACCCGATCCAGAAGCACTAGACGAAGAATTACAGGAAGAAGTGAGAGAGATTCAAGACGAGAATTACAACGAGAACGACGACTTAGTTGAAGACGATGAGGAAGGCCTTGACGATGATGAAGAGGAATTTAACCCTAAAAACTTTTCGTCAAACAAATTAAGAAAGCGTGAGAAAATCCAGCACCCTAAACCTAAATACACTTACGCAATGTTGTCAACAAGAAACATGACCGAGTTAAAAAGGTTGGCCAAGGAACTCGAAGTTAATATTCCTGTGTCAATACGCAAGGACGACTTGATCATATTGCTATTGAAGGCTCAAGCTGAAAAAATGGGCTTCAGGTTCGGCGGCGGTACTCTTGAAATTTTGCCAGAGAACTTCGGATTCTTGAGACCTAGGGGAATGCTTCCAACTGATAGCGACGTGTATTTATCCTCATCGCAGATTAGACGCTTTGGACTCAGAAACGGTGACGTTATATGGGGAGTTATTCGTCCTCCACGGGATCAAGAACACTACGAGGCTTTACTGCGAGTCGAAACGGTAAACTTCTCTGACCCTGAATATTCACGACGTAGAGCAGTTTTCGCGCAACTCACTCCGATTTTCCCCAACGTAAAGTTAAGCCTTGAGTATGATAGCGAGGATTTAGCTACGAGACTCGTAGACATGTTCGCACCTATTGGACTTGGTCAAAGAGCTTTGATAGTTTCGCCTCCTAAAGCAGGTAAAACAACGTTGTTAAAGCGCATAGCCCGAGCAATCGCAGCAAGTTCACCGGACATTATCATAATGGCCTTGTTAATCGATGAACGCCCCGAAGAAGTTACGGATATTTCGCGCTCAATTGATGGAGAAGTCATAGCCTCAACGTTTGACCGTCCTGCCGACGAACATATAAGAGTCGCAAATTTAGCACTCGAGAAAGCAAAAAGACTCGTTGAAGCAAAACGCGACGTTGTTATCTTGTTGGACTCGATTACGCGACTTGCAAGAGCCTCAAATTTGACTGTACCACCATCAGGCAGAACTCTATCAGGAGGACTCGATCCTTCAGGCTTGTATTTCCCAAAAAGATTCTTCGGGGCAGCAAGAAATTTTGAGGAGGGCGGAAGCTTAACGATAATCGGGACGGCTTTGACTGATACAGGCTCACGAATGGACGAGTTCAAGGGCACTGGAAACATGGAGCTGCATTTGTCACGAAAACTTGCAGAGCAAAGAGTGTTTCCCGCAATTGACATCACGAAATCCGGGACGAGACGTGAAGAATTATTGATGCCTGATGACGAATTAAAGCGCATATGGATATTACGTAAGAGAATAGCAGGTGTAGACGAAGCAGGCGCGTTGAACTTGATTCTTGATAAGCTGAAACAAACACAAACCAACGCAGAATTTCTTAACGCTATAAAGTTGAGCTAATCAATTACCCAAAAATTTTCAGAAAGGGCGTGATTTATATTGCGCGATAAAATCTTACTTGAAGCCGAAAAGCTCCAGGGTGCTATGGTTGATACATTGACACGACTTTGCAGACTCCCGGCTATTTCTCCTCACAACGGCGGCGTAGGTGAGGACGCTAAAATCCATGAGCTTGAAAAAATCATTCATGAACTTGGCCTCAGTAAAGCTAAAATTCATTACGAGTATGTTGACGACGACAAAGCACAAAACGGCAAAAGGCCCTCACTGTTTCTTGAATACCCAGGCAGGAAAGCTCAAAGGCTTTGTATTCTCACTCACATTGACGTCGTCCCGGAAGGCGATAGAACTGCTTGGACCCTTGACCCGTTTAAGCCTGAAGTTCGTGGCTCTAGACTCTATGGTCGTGGCGTAAGTGATAACGGTACTTGCTTAGTATCGTCGCTGTATGCTCTAAAGGCGTTGTTAGATTCCGGCGCTGAACCTGAATATACAATCCTGCTTGCGTTTGTCGCTGATGAAGAATTGGGAAGTCATTACGGTCTTGAAAAATTGATCGAGCGCGAAAATTTGTTTAGGTCTGACGATTTAGTAATAGTTCCTGACAGTGGCAACGATGCCGGAGATTTTATTGAAGTTGCGGAGAAGGCAATGTTACAGCTTGAGTTTACGGTGTTGGGAAAACAAGTCCACGCGTCTATCCCTCATACCGGAATTAATGCATGTAGAGTTGCTAATGTTTTATCCTATGAAGTTGACGAGGCGTTACACAAAGCTTTCAAGCAAGAGAATAAATTGTTCACTTATCCGTTCTCAACGTTTGAACCCACACGACGGTTTACAAATGTTCCCGCAGTTAATATAGTTCCTGGTCGCGAAAAGTTCTCATTTGATTGCAGAGTGTTGCCGGAAATTAATATTGATGACGTTCTTGGAATTGTGAATAAGATCTGCAAGGACATTGAGCAACGTACGGGCGCAACTATTGAGCTCAAAGTAGATAGGGCAGACGCAGCACAACCAACAACACCGGACAATGAGATCACGAAATTGTTAGTGAGTTCGATTCGCGAAGTATTCAACATTGAACCTAAAGCAGGAGGGATTGGCGGAGGAACCTTTGCGGCATTCTTCAGACGTAAGGGTATACCTGCTGTAGTATGGAGCCAAGAATGTGACGGAGTTGCGCATCAGCCCGATGAGTTCACAGAAATTAGCTATCTTGTGAATAACGCGAAGGTCTTTGCACTAATGATGGCCGGGATAAAAAAATAGGGAGGCAATTTGTCTCCCTCTCTTAATATCTTAAACCGTATGACGGGTAATAAACTCTCTTGTCGTTAAGATTCTCGCGTTGAGTCTGAAGAGCTTGTTTGCCCGCGTTTCCCATGTTCTGAACTAAAACCGAAGTCAACACGTGTACAGTAAACATTGAGCCGATTAAACTGCTGCCGAATAATGGCGAATGATCGCTGACGTAAAAATTTATGCTCGAATAATTACACACAGGAGCCGCCGGACTATCTGTTATAGTAGCAACGCATGAACCAGTTGACGAAATTTTCTTCACAGCCTCCGTTACTTCAATAACGTAGCTTGGAAGTTCGCAGACTATGAGCATATCTTTGTCGCTGATGCCCCGTGCCTGTTCAAGCAATGATAAAGAGCCTCTACGCATTAACACACTTTTAAGGCCAAGTTCAGTGAAACGAGTGTAAAGCCATTCTGCAGGCATTGAAGAAATTCCCCAGCCCATACAGTAAATCGCATCGGCTCTCTTAACTGCTTCGCAAAATTCCTTCACGTTCTTGGTATTGCTTGTGAGATTTCTGTAAGTCTCATCAATGTTAGCCTGTTCGAGTCTGCATAGTTCTGAGATCATGTCAGAGCCATTCTCAAGGGCAGTATTATTTGACGCGGGTATAACTTGAGTCATTAACTTTTTCTTGAGAGTGTTCTTCAAGTCTGCATAACCATCAAAGCCCAACATTCTTGCGACTCTTACAAGTTGAGCACGTGATACTGATAGTTTATCTGCTGTTTCGCTGATCGAGTGAAAAGCTATTTCTGACGAGTTACTGAGAATATATTCAGCTACTCTTCTGGTTTTAGTGGGAAAATGATTGAGCTTCCCTCGTATTCGATCCTCTAAGCGCTGGACGTCCATTTTACGATAACTTTGTGCACCTCACGTAATTCACGCCACTGCCTCTTGAAGAACGTAATGTGCCCTCAACTTCGACAGGTTCATCAGCGTTTTTACCCGCAAAAATTTCTCGTAAGCCCTCATCGTAAACGCGAACGACCAAAAAATCTTTGCCTTCTGAAGTTTCCTGACGTACTGCAAAACGTACATATTTTCCCGTGCCAGTCTCCCCTTCAGCTTGAGCCTTAATCACATGAACATAACCGGAAAGTTTAACTTGGTTAACGAGCTCAAATTCTTCGCCGAGATTCTCAACTTCCTGCAC
>CAJOGG010000156.1:9209-14077 GCA_905234205.1 uncultured Synergistales bacterium
CCTGAATGTCATCAGCAAAAGCTCTTGCACTCAAAAAATCTTTGCGTGTAGTTCCGTCTGACCATAAATTCTCGTGCTTGATTGAGAACGGGAAATAGCTGTTGCCCTTCTTCTGGTTCAAGTGATGAAGGAGTCCCGATATTACTGTTTCGTTTGTATCATTCATTGGCTATCACCTTTTCTATAAAATTTAAATTTCTTGCTTGCATAATTCTACAACGTTCAGCCCGGAAAAAAAGCCGATAAAATGCCGTTGAATCGCTTGCATAAATAGTAAAACCTGATAAAATGCAGAAAACTTTGTTTCAGGAGGTGTAAACAATGACAAAAGCAGAACTTATTGACGCTATCGTGGCAAAACTTGACATGCGTAAGAAGGATGTCGCTCCTGTAGTGGATGCAGTGTTCGGAGAAATTCAGGGCGCATTGGCTAAAGGCGATAAATGCACGTTTGTAGGGTTCGGAGTTTTCGAGGTTCGCGAGAGAGCTGCAAGAGAAGGACGTAATCCTCAGGATCCTTCAAAGGTAGTGCTTATTCCGGCCAAGAAGGTCCCAGTATTCAGACCTGGTAAAGAACTCAAGGAAAAAGTACTTGACGCTAAATTAAAGTAGCAATTTATTTCTCTAATCTAATCTTTAGTTGTTGGCGGTTCCCGTAAATTATGAGAGCCGCTTTTGTTTTACACATATACGGAAGGAAATTATTAATGCTCGAATTCAATAATCTAATCTGGCAAGACAAAGACATCTATACGAAATACTTCCAAGCTTCTCCAGTTCATTACGCTGAATATTCTTTCTTTGGGTTATGGGCGTGGCGACATTCTTATCCGATTGAGATAGCTTACAGTGATGAAAATTTATGTTGGCTTCGATCTGGTGGGCCATTACCTGGAATATTTGGACCTGTCGGAAATTGGGACGCCGTCGACGATTGGGACAAAGCACTATCACACTTCAAGCCCGGCGATTTAATTTATGACGTGCCCGGAAAACTCAAAGCTAAACTTGAGACCAGAGACAATTTACGCTTCACTGAAGATCGCGATCAACACGAATACGTTTACGCTGTGAAAGATTTAATTGCTCTCAAAGGCAAGAACTACTCCCAAAAGCGCAACAGAGTAAGAGCATTTCTCGATGGCTATGAGTGGGATTATTACCCGTTGACTAAAAACGATTTCGACGAGATTTTAGACTTTCAAGAACGTTGGAGAGCTCACAGGGACGAAACAATGACGGAAGATGAAGCTGCTTCACTTTATGATGAAGATTTAGCAATACGCAACGCTCTTGATAAATGGGACGATTTCAAATTTTCGGGAGGCTTTATAAGAGTCGACGAGAAAATCATAGCTTACACGATCGCTGAAGAACTTGACGAGAAAAATATTGACGTGAGGTTCGAAAAAGCTTTTGGTGAGTACGCCGGAAGTTATCAGGCAATAAATTTCCTGTTCATGAAAAATCATTGTTCGAAGTATGAATACGCAAATCGCGAGGAGGATATGGGAGAACCTGGCCTTAGAGAGGCAAAACTTTCTTATAACCCCGTGTTCATGCTTGAGAAATATCAAATGGAAATTCTATAAACGTGAAAAGAGGCCCTGAATTACTCAAGACCTCTTGTAAAATTTTATGAACTTGATGAAGAACTGGAACTGTTGTTGCTGCTAGTCATTTGTTGCAGGATTGAAGCCATTGCGCTAGCCTGTTGATTGAGCTTTGAAAGTTGTTGTTCTGCCGCCGCAAATTTTGTACGTAATGACTCCTCTTGACGGTCAAGTCTCTCCTGATACTTCTCCAAATACTCGTTAATGTCATCAATTTCGCTTTGAATATTATCAATCTCGCGTGTAAGTACTCCTTTCGTATCGCCAGAAGCCGTCAACATAGACTTGCACCACGAATCCATTTCAGTAACGAACTTCAACATTAATTCCTGCACTTCGTCCGGGTTATCTTCAAGAGCCTCCATGAATTTTTCCGTGTCAAACTCGAGTTCGCCGCTTTTGCCGTAATCCGTACTAGTGGTTGAAATTCCAAGCTGATAAACGCCTTTGTAGGTGTAATTCATCTGTAACGCATTCAAAGCCGCTGTGCCTGAAATTGTAATTTCATCGTTGGAAGTTGACGTGAGAACCAGTTTATCGTCCTGAATGCTCGCCTTCAACAATGGCTGCTCCAAAAGTTTTCCGCTTTCATCGTAGTGCAAATTTTTCGCTTGGCCCGCTGCGTCTTCACTGTTGATCTTGTCCACGATATCTTCAAGCGTGTCAGTTGGATCAATCGTAATATCGCTGTATGTGCTGCCGATTCGTAGTCTCAACGTTGAAGAATTCCTCAAGCCGTTATGAGCCATAGTGCCGTAAATTTCAGCCGCGCTCTTTCTTTCGGTAAATGAGAACGTAAAATTTTGTGCCACTATATTTCTCATTTGACTCTTTGTGTTACGAAGCAATGAGTTACCGTGTAACAAGCCCCAGCGCATTCTGAAGTCGTCGGAGTCAATCGTTGCGGCCGTATCTTCATCAACCTGGCTTTCAGTCATTCGCGTGTTCATCCAGGTCATCAAGCTATTGTAATTATCAACAAGAGTTTGAATCCCTTCAACAGCTTTTTCTGCATCGTGTGAAATATCAATTGAGACTTCCCCGAGGCCTTTCAAGTGTAACGTAACGCCTTTAAGTGCACTGATTTCATTGCTGTAACCTTCGCCAATATCGTTTGAAGAGCGCGTAACCTCGTTGTCGTCAAGCATGATAATAGCGTCTTGTGCGGCTGTGTAATGTTCGTCGTCGTCCTGGTCAAGCTCCAACAGTTTCAATAAATCTCCGTCGGCATCGTCGCTAAGTGTGAAAGTGTTCTCGTCGTATTCGTATTCAACGTCAATCTCATCGCCATAGCTCGGAAGGTTCGTGTTAGCCTCTCTATCAGTTGGCGTTATCCAGTCAAATTTGAAAATGTTCGTTATACCGTTGGTGGCTTTGTTGATTTCAAGGCCAAGAGTGTTATTCATTACGTCGGTCGGAGTCGTCTCGCTGGAGTCGCTGGCTGTATACGTAAGATCGTAAGTTGTATCGTTGTACTTGATTGAAGTTATCGCCCCGTTCACGCTGTTGAAGCCATAGCCCCTAAGATCTAACACGTCTTCATTGTTGCGCGTGCCCGAATAAGTTTTTGTTTCGCCGTCAGCAGTTACAAGATTTACCGTGTAAGATGAGCTTGGAGTCGGATAATACCATTCGTAATCTGTGCCTGTTTTCCAGTTTATGGTGACATTGCCCGCATCATCTTGGCCGATCTCAAAATCATAGTCCTCGTAGTAAACTTTTCCGCTCATTGTGATTGTAGTAGTGCCGTCCTCGAACTCTGAATAATCCGGTAAACCGCTGGTGCCTCGCATGACCACATCAGAATTTGAACGTGTGATAGCGTTATCGTCCTCAAGCGTGAAAGTTTCTCCGCCGCCTTCGCCTCGTCCCGTGTAAATCATGCTTAACGTTGCGCCATTAGCAGGTTTTGATCCAGAACTCAACCACTTTATAACCGGCATGTGTAGCGAATCGTCTTCATCATCAGAAAGATCTTCGCTTCCTGCTTCAATCGTATAATCAGTTCCATAAGTGTAAGAATTTCCGTCGCTGTCAGTCAACGTGAACACGGACTCGAAAGCTTCGGCGATTTCATCTTCATCAGAGTCGTCGTCAAGGCCCAAGTCCTCGAAAATTTGTTCATAGCTCAAAGTCTCGTCGTCAACGTCGCCATAACCAGAGTCAACAAAGTTAAGGTCGTCTCGCTTGCTGAAGAGTCGTAGGTTGCTGTACCCTCCAGAGCCTCAAAGCTTGAGTAAGTGATCGTGTACGTATCGCCTTTTGCCGGGCCAAGTGGAGTATATACGGTCTCATCTGTGTACCATACGATATTACCGTCGTCGTCAATCGTAAAGCTGTTCTCGTCTAAATCGTCCTCACTTGCAACATAGCTATAAGTGTTTCCGTCGCTGTCAGTGATCACATAATCTTCGTAATCAATATCGCTGTCGTAATCGTCGCCAAAAAGCGTTTCCAGTGATTTATCTTCGTCGGAGGCGTTTACGTTTTTTGTAGGTATCTCGATAGATTCAAACTTGAACGAAACTGTATCGTCAAGGCTTGGGGCTTTTTGGTAAGAACTGAGGCTGATACCTTTATAATCCGCATAAGTTGTTACAGCCAAGTTAGCGTCGTTGATATTGATTGTTCCGTCGTCGTTGTTGTCCTCTGAAACAAGCCAAGATATAACATAGCCGTCCTCTTCATCGTTGAGCCTTATCACATAATCGCGTCCGTACTCGTAAGTTGTTACGCTATCCTCATCTTCAGAGTCAATCGAAGTCAATTGGAACAAGTCCGCATAAGCTGAATCAACGTCAATGTAAGTTCTTGTTACGCCGTCGGAGTCCGTTAAGTTCACAAGTGAAAGTTCGTTGCCAGTTGTTGACTCGTAAAGTTCACTGAACGCATCAAAGTCAAAATTTTCAGCGTCTAATGTGTTCTCGTTTGCACGTACTTCAGTTTCATCTGTGTACCATACGATATTACCGTCGTCGTCAATCGTAAAGCTGTCCTCGTCTAAATCGTCCTCACTTGCAACATAGCTATAAGTGTTTCCGTCGCTGTCGGTTATGGTGAGTTCAGAGTAATCGCTGATAGAAATTCCTAAGAGACTCTCAATATTTTTATCGCTGTCAGTTGATTTTATGTCCTCACTGTATTCAGCGTCTTCTGGCGTGAACGTGAAATAATACTGCTTGCCGTTGCTTGGAGCTGCTGTCCAGCCCGACGTGCTTATGTTTTTCTCGAGTGCGTAAGCTGCTACAATGGGGC
>CAJOGG010000157.1 GCA_905234205.1 uncultured Synergistales bacterium
TGATATATCTACCTTACCAGCGTACGTCCTTACGTTTGAAAATATTCTCGCCTTTTCTTGCCATTATTGTTTCCTCCTGACTAAAATTTTGACTGCAAAATCTCGTATTTCACTTGTAAAATCGCTGTTTTTACTCAATCCCATATAAGCAATATATCTGATTATGAGCAGTATTTTGCTTGCTCGATCTTGTAAAATTACGGATTATGATATAAAACTTCGTGGAATAATTGTCATTTTAGGCTTTGTGGAGTTGCGTATCCTGCGAAAATAAAATTTTTTAGAGGCTGTCGTCGTGGGTGATAAAAATAAATTATGGTGGTTACAAGAAAGTGTGAAAATTTGATAAAGAAAATAGCTTTTGTCTATGACAATCAGAATACGTACGGAGTTGAGGATAAAATGAATTATTCCGATTTCTGTTATGATGACGAGGCCCAATATTTCAAAAAAAGCCTTGAGAGCTTGGGACATTATGAAGTAAATGTTATTTGCGGTGTAAAGAATTTTTTTGAGGTCTATAACGGCGGTGAAAGGTTCGACATGGTTTTCAATAAATGTGAAGGATTTGGCAGCAGGAATCGTGAAGGAATTTTTCCTGCATTGTTGGAGTATTATAATATTCCTTATGTTGGTACTGATGCGTATGGTTTATCACTTTCACTGAATAAATTTCACACAAAACTCATAGCAGAGCACTATAAATTTCCACACCTAAATACGACTTGATCGAAACAAGTGAAAACGTTAGCAAAAAAGTAAATTCCGCTTGTCATCAAGCCTAATTCAGAGGGCAGCAGCATGGGGGTGATAATTGTTAATGAACCAGAAAAATTAAGTGACGTAATTAATGATGTTGCCGAAAATACGGTTACCCTTTGATTTGCGAAGAATATATTTACGGTAACAAAGTCAGTGTGCCTCTAATAGGAACGGGCAAAAACGTAATAGCACTTGGTTCGATTGAATTCAGACAGGACAATGGGAAATTTTTCCCAATATATTCTACCGAAACGAAATATTATACAGGCTGTGAAACGCTATTTTTTGATGGCTCTGAACGTGCGAAAAAAATCATGATAGATTCAGCGTTAAAGATTTATGAGGCTTTAGGCTGCAGAGACTTCGGCAGGGCAAATTACAGAGTACGAGGCGATGAAGCATTTTTCTCCATTACCTACACTAAGCGAACATGGTTCATTTGAATTATGGGCTAACACTCATAACAGTTCATTTCCCAAAGTATTGGAAGCTATAATACAATTAGCAGAATCACGGTATAGAAAATCATTATGAATTATAAGGATTATGTTTTAAACGAGACTGCTATAGATCTGATTTCCTCTGACCTGCAAGATTACTTGACTTGAATAACCTGAATACTGAAAAACGCAGTGTTCAAATGTTTAGGTTGACAGTGGAATATTAGATATGGGAAATACCGTTACTCTGGAGCGCATAGGGAAAACAATTATTACCCGTTTTATTGTTATTTCCTTTATGGTATGTTTTCTACCTTTTTTACTGTTTTTATGTGTTTTAATTTTAACTTTTCTTCAGGCAGCAATGAGCATATTTCTGCGTTCGAGCAGATTAGCCGTATGCTTTTTGACATTCTGCCATCGAATATTATTGATCCGTTCAAAACAGGAAATACTTTTCAAATAATTGTAATTGCAATTTTATAAGCTGTGGGCTTCTTGTATCGAAGAGCGGGGAAAAAATTTTCGTAGCATTATTATTGAAGCTTCTACGCTCTTCAAGCATATATTTTCATCTGTATGTGCAGTTATTCCGGTGTATATTTTCAGCATGTTGCTCAAAATGATCTGGTCAGGTCAGTCAAGTATGCTTATTTCCGTAGTAAAGCCTATGATAATGCTTAGTATTTTAACACCTACGACAACAGTTAAGTTATTTTCTGGATTATTTATTCTTATCGCTTGAAGTGTCCGCCGTTGCTTCTGATGAGAAAAGTTCTGCCGACGTTTCTTGTTGCTTTTTTCTCCGCCTCAAGTGTAGCAGCTTTGTCGCTTGCCATGGAAACGTGTGGAAAGAAACTTGGAATAAAGAAAAACATGGTTTCGTTTGTATATCCTCTGGGGGCTGTAGTTTATATGAATCTATCAGGTTACTGTCAGTCTGTCATGGTTTTTGATTGCGATAGTAATGATTACATTAATGACCATTGCCTTACCGCCGCTTCCCGGAGCTGATATTGTTTGCTATTCAGTATTATTCTCGAGCTTAGGAATACCCTCTAAAGCGATAGTTCTTGCAACAGTACTTTCTGTTGTAACCGATCATTTTGACACAGCTGCCAACGTTACACTGTTGATGTTTCAGATGACTTGCGATGCTCAACGACTTGGCAATCTTAATAGAGAGATACTGTTGAGTCATAATAATTTATAGTCAATGAACCTTATACAATAGATATGGCCTGCGCTGTAATTTGAAGGCTTCAATTTCCTCCTGCCAGCTATTTTTGATCTCAGACGAACTTTGTCCCAGCTCAATCCGGCGGCGAACATCGTCAGTTCCTATCAGTTTATCAACCCAATAATATCCCTGACTGTCCGGTGTTCCCCAAAAAGACACATCTGGTGTCGTTTCGGATATTGCATGATACGCACCTATCAGATAATCCAGATTGATCTGATTCTCCCATATTTCCGATAGAGGCACATTGCGCAAATCAACGCCGTAGCATGTTTCGTTCATAAATGGCGGCTCAGTCGCTCCTCTCATGGATACAGGCGTAAAAGAGAAGGTAAACCCTTCTACTCCTTTAAGATACGGACTCCCATACGCTTCAAAGGGAAATTCAGTGCCACGTCCCACAGAAACCGCCGTATTTTCAAAAAAACAGGTAGAGGCATATAAATAGACTGCACGCATATCTTTGATGTTGGGAGAGGGATTACGGATTAGACTCGTCTTTGTCTGATGAGTATAATTTTGACAGGGAATGACTGTTAGATTACAGGCGTTCTTTCCGGCGTTCAGCCACCCTTCGCCATTAATCATCTGCGCCAGCTCACCCCACGTCATACCATAGACCACAGGAATCGGCAATTGTCCAACGCCAGATTTATACGCATCTTTTAGAATGGGACCGTCCACATAGAATCCATTCGGATTCGGGCGATCTAGAATAATAACTTCTTTCTTGGCTGCCGCACAGGCATCAATCAGATAATACATGGAAATGTAATAAGTGTAGTATCGAAGTCCCACGTCCTGCATATCTACAACGAGTGCGTCAAATTTCCCCATATCTTCCGCAGATGGCGAATGTGTGTTATTGGCATAGAGCGATAATATAGGAATACCAGTTTTCTCATCTACGGAGTCATTAATGTTTGCTCCAGCATCTTCCGTTCCTCTAAAGCCATGTTCCGGAGAAAAAATGGCTGTCACATTGACACCATGACGGATCAGAGCGTCTAGGATATGTTCCCCATAACTGATTTCATTCCCGTTCACGTCAAGACCGAAGTGGATCAGATCCGGACTGTCATTTACATAAGAAACTTCATCATTTCCATACGTCACATCTCCTACAATGCCTGTGTGATTGGAGAAAAGTGCTACCCGCTTGCCCTCAAGGAGAGGCACATAGGCGTCAAATTGCTCATCACCTAAAATCACCTTGTTACTTATGTTCTCCGCATTAGTATCTGTGTCCGAATGCTCTTTTCCTTTGCCGCCTCCACATCCCACAACGGGTAAAATCAACATGGCAACAAGTAGCCATAATACAATCCTGTTTCTATTCTTAGTCATAACGCTAGCTTCTCTCCTTACGCGTAAAAAATACGCTATTTGAACTGAAATGTCAATTTTTGTTGACAATTTATAACAATCAGTTTTGCGATATCCTGTAATAACTTAGTTTAATGAAAGATAAACGGAAAAAAGCTTAAAAATTCAAATTAGTGTTGTGCTAGAATAATTATATTTAAGGAGCGTGAAAATATGAGTGACATTATTCCAAATCAGAATGGCCTGCCACCAGTAAAGGCAGATAAAAATCAATACACAGCGGAAGAAAAATCGTTACTTGTAATCAAAGCATCAGAACTGGGCGTACACAGTATTGCAGACGCATACGGACTTAATTGGCACACAATCGTATCATGGATCAAGTACTATGGTCCGACAACAAACAAGAAATTAAGCGGTAAACATGCTACAGACAAACTGGATCAACCACAACTCATCATTCAATCGCCTACGGAAATTATATCTAAAATCGGTCAAGCTGATAAAATCTATATCCGCACAGACGAAAACAAGGCTTATTGGGTTCATGAACAAGAATCAGGAGCAATTGACCTGTGGTAACAGTAAAGCATTAGAACAAAAAGCAGCGAGACCTCCTCATTATTATTGTGATGAGATCGTTGCTTATTCTCATGTATCATTGCAACAAAAAAGCGACCGTGCACAACGCACAGCCGCCTGTATTTTCAAATTAGCATTACGCTAAGAACTCCTTGGCTATGAATACCACCGCAAGCAATATCATTAAGAACGATACGTCTTTGGCTTTACCAGTTAATAACTTGACGATAACGTAGGAGATAATTGCAAACTCGATTCCAACAGCGATACTATAAGCTAATGGCATCATGAAGAAACCCAATAATGACGGTATAAATTCTGTCCAGTCGTCATAGTTCAAATCTCTTAAGCTCACCATCATGTAAATTCCAACGATTATTAACGCTGGTGCTGTTGCATAAGCTGGTACCATGCCTACTAATGGCGTGAAGAATATTGCGCCCGCGAATAACAATGCTGTTGTTAGTGCCGTGAGGCCCGTGCGTCCACCCTGTGCAACTCCTGACGAGCTTTCTACATATGAAGTTACTGTTGAAGTTCCCATGACAGCGCCTGCCATTGTTGCTATAGCATCGGCCAATAAAGCTCCTTTAGCTCTTGGTAAATTTCCTTTTTCGTCAAGAAGTCCGGACCTGTTGCAAACGCCTATTAGAGTCCCCATTGTGTCGAAGAAGTCAACAAAGAAAAATGTGAACACTATGCCCCAAAATTCCGGCGATTTGATTAATGAGAAGTCGAGCTGTCCAACAAGAGGCATGATCGAAGGAGGCTGTGATACGAAAGTTTCTGGAATTTCAACAAGGCCAAGCCCTGCGGATATTGCTGTAACAGCTATAATTCCGATTAGCAACGCACCCTTGACATTCAAAGCTGTAAGTATTGCCATAATGAATAACCCAAGAAGCGATAACATCATGGGCATGTTGTTTTTGATGCTGCCAAGTGCGACTAACGTAGCGTCGTTGTTGACTACTATTCCAGCACTCTGAAGACCGATGAACGTCACGAATAAACCAATGCCAGCGGAAATTCCGATCTTCAGTGATTTTGGTATGGCGTTCATAATTGCTTCACGGATATTAGTCAATGTCAACACCGCGAAAACAGCACCATCAACAAATACTGCTGCAAGTGCCATTTGCCAGGTTACGTTAGCGCCGTTAATCTGCATGCCCAAAACTACACTGAACGCGAAGAAAGCATTAAGTCCCATACCAGGAGCAAGGGCTATCGGATAATCAGCAAATATTGCCATCAAGAACGTTCCCAAAGCCGACGCTAAACACGTTACGACTATGAGCGCGTTAAAGTCCATGCCCGTTTTGCTGAGAATACCGGGGTTTACGAAAATGATATACGACATTGTTACGAACGTTGTGATTCCAGCAAGTACTTCGGTCATAAAAGTGCTGCCAGTCTGTTTGATCCTGAACATTGATAAATCACTCTCCATAAATTTATTTAGTGAGCGCTAATTATCTCACAAAAAGTCTTTGAATGCCGCCTTTAGTAATATCTACATAGCCTTGATCCGTTATGCGAAGCTCTGGAATTACGCTCAAGCACAAGAACGACAACACCATGAACGGGTGATGAATCTTTACGCCCAAGTCTTCCGCATGAGTTTCCATTTTTGTAAGCTCTTCAGCAGTTCGTTCGGGGGATAAATAATTCATGAGGCCGCCAATCGGTAAAGCAAACGAGCCTGAAATTTTTTCGCCATCAGCGACAACAAGTCCGCCTCCCATGTTTGCAAGCTCCTTCAAAGCCGTAACGATTGACTCATCATCAGCACCAGCTACGACGAAATTATGAGCATCATGTGCCACTGAAGAACCAACTGCCCCGCGCTTAATTCCAAGTCCTTTCACGAAGCCAACGCCGAAACGTCCTGTATCTCTATGTCTCTCAAGCACAACGATTTTCGCGACGTCGTTGTCATTGTCAGGAACAACAAAGCCATTCTCAACCTTGGGCGCCAAAGTCAAAGTCTTGGTTATAACTGTGCCTTCTGTTACGCCTATAACGTTGATTAAATCGCCGTCGTGTTTTACTCGAAGTTGTTCAACTGTAGGAATTTTCTTGACGCGAACTTTTATCGCAGGAGCCAAGTATTCGGTGTCGTTCATGTTGAAGACGTCATCATTACGTACAATCTGACGGCCATTTTTCCAGACGTATTGAACTCTAAAATCTTCGTCAATGACATCTTTATCAAGCAACGAGAAATCAGCGATCTTTCCAGGAGCAATTGACCCTCTGTCGTAGAGTCTGAAGTATTCAGCGGGGCTTAACGTTATCATTCTCAAAGCTATAAACGGGTTCAGGCCTTCACGAAGCATTATTCGCATTTTCACGTCCATGTGGCCATTCTCAAGCAAATATCTCGCCGTAATATCATCACTGACGACCATACAACGGGCAGCGTTCAACGGGTTTTCACGAATCAACGGCAATAAAGTTTTGAGATCAAGGAATGTAGCGCCCTCACGAATCATTATCCACATTCCACGGCGTAATTTCTCGCGAGCTTCGTTAATATCCGTGCATTCATGATCAGACGATACCCCCGACGCCAAATAAGCGTTCAGAGCTTTGCCAGCAACTCCAGGCGCATGACCAGTCAAAGGAACGTTTCCAGCCGACAAAATTTTTCCCCATGCTTCAGGATCGCCAGCAACAACCGCGGGGAAGTTCATCATTTCGCCTAAATGTTGCGTATAATTCTTGTCGAACATGCTCTTAATCGCAACCATGTCAAGTTCTTCGTACGGAGTCTCAAAATCTGCGGCGCATTTCAGGCCCGCGAGCCTCATTCCCTCAAAAACATACATCGCAAACTGCATATTTCGATTCAAGCCAGACCGAAGATGGCTTCGCGCAAGCCCGACAAGCACTTTTGAAAGTTCGAGGACTTCTGGCGCGGAAGAAGAAATGTACGCTGCAATCGCCTGAGGGTCAGACCAGCGCATTTGGTTTCGGTTGTAGACTGGAATGACGACCGAAGAAACCGACTCTTTTTTCTCGCCCAAAATCTCATAAGAAACGATGATTTCGCCAGGAATTTTTCCCGCCTCGGTGAAACGCAAAATGTCTTTCGTAAAATCCGCGACGAGTGAAATTTCCTTTGATTTTCGCTTTCTGATGCTAGAGATTTTTCCGCACTCAAGTTCCGAAGCCGTGTAGCCCGCCGCCCGAAATCTGACGACGACATTGCGAATCTCCGCCGAATCGTTGTTTTTGAGCGTGATTGTTCCGAACGGATTTTCCTTGTACATCGTGTAGAAAAGCGGAAAAATGCTTTCGGGTATGTCTGCCGTACACTCGACCGTGCCGCTTCCACGCTTTTTTCGATTGACTTCAAGATGATATTT
>CAJOGG010000158.1 GCA_905234205.1 uncultured Synergistales bacterium
TCAAGGAGAAAAGTACCCGATGAACAATATGCAAAAGCTAAAAAAATTAATTTCTTCTATCGATTACAACGAAATAAAGAAATGTTTGTCCGCGGACAGATTACGACCATACGAAGATATGGCAAAATTGACACCTTATTTAGACATAGCTCTATATAACGCAATACAATTACAATCTTCACTATTATTCTTACCATTGCAATATTTAGAAATTTGCCTAAGAAACAAAATCAATGATAGTTTATTTGAGTTCTATACAAAACGCCAGAAAAAAATTAACTTACCAGGTTCACCAAAAGAATGGTATTTATGGATGCCAACAAATGCACAAACAATACATAATATTCATATAGCAAAAAATGAAACCAAGGGTACTGCAAACGACATTATTAGCCATCTTCACTTTGGTATTTGGAAGCACATTTTAAATGAGCGAACAAATAATCGAGACCCGTTATTCTTCTGGAATGGCGTTGTACATAATATTTTCCCTAATACTACGTACAAAAAAGAACAAATTATTCAACAAATTAGCAATATTACAATTATACGGAATAGACTATTCCATTATGAACCAATATGGAAACCACAAGAGAAAATTCTCAGTATAGAAAATGCGTTACACGAGATCGAACAAAAATATTTATTAATATATGATTTCATTAGCTGGATGTCCACGGCATTAAAAATTTACATGAATCAATATACCGCTACATTCAGACTTCATGCAAAGAACATAAAATACTTACATGTTGACTTAGAAAAAGAATTTAGGCGAAACCCAAAACTATCTTTTCTTCTAAGGAAGCAAAATTAATTTGTGTAACCTAGACACCAATTCCAGATTACACATACACTCCAACGAAGGAGGTGATAACTTGAAAAATAACCATAATGGTATTTTACACGAAGGCGAACATTATATCTTCAGATAGTCAGGAGATGCGCCTTTCCTGGCTATTACAAATAAATCTTGAGGAGGTGAGCACATGGACAACAAACAAGTTGAGCAAGAAAAACGATCGATCATGAAACAACTTATTGCACAGGGATTTATTCCTGAAATTGCTGCAACACTCGCAGGTGTATCTCTCAACAAAGAAGAATTACAAGCATTACAAAAAGAATATGTCGAATACATAACAAACCGCATCAAAGAGAAGAAACCATGCAGGAACTCAAAGAAACCTTAGAACTTATCATTCATATTTTCATCATGG
This sequence comes from uncultured Synergistales bacterium, assembly GCA_905234205.1. Taxonomy (GTDB): domain Bacteria; phylum Synergistota; class Synergistia; order Synergistales; family Aminobacteriaceae; genus JAFUXM01. The sequence continues at coordinate 1,221 of CAJOGG010000158.1, forward strand.
AGATTTCTAATATTTTCCGAAATCTCCTTAATCTGTATGTTTATATGTGATAAACTTCACATTATGAACACATCATTTAGCGAATGTATCAATTGGGGACTCTTAATCACTACTATATGCATCGTCAACAAAATATGTTTCCAAAGTTTCTATTATGTTCAATCGAAGTTTGCCCAACTAAGAGACCGACAACAAATCATTAACACACTAAGAAACTTATCGAAACAAGAAATCTTGAGGTTAAAATATATACTCAAGCAACCGTCAAAATTTGCATACTTCCTACACAACGACGCTTATATATTATTGCTAGAGCAAAAAGGCCTCATCCAGTGTATTCCTGGTGCACAGAAATACATTGAGCCTAATTCTATACACGACGCTAACAAGGCACTGGCATTCCAGATAAACGATGAAGTAATGGCAATTATTCACAAAGATGAATTTATGCCATCGTGGAAACAACCCCAAGACAAGAATCTATTCGCTCAATTCGATCCGTATCAAAATTAGAATTACTCTCATCACAATAACCTCTACATACTTTATAGTCAGGAGGCTTATGTCGATTCGATACATGTCAAATAAAATTCTCATTGATCTGAAACATTTGTATTTATTTATCTAAGTAATTTATTACAAAAATTTCAATTCAAAAATAATTTCATTATGTCTCTTGGTACGATTTAGGCTAAATTAGCTCCTAATAGCATTAGTCTTGAGTTGATAAGGATTTTATTTGGATTCTTGTTATGTCAGATTTTGGGAATTTTGACAATACTAAATCTCGCGCTGTCAAATTGCGGAAATTTTGATGAACAGTTCAATAAATATTCTTATGGAAGGACACACTTAACTAAGCTTCAGAAATTACTGAAACTTACTGATTTTTACTTGGTTTGGGGTTATCTATTCTTCGTCGTCTTCTTCTAACCCTTCACGCCTCCTAAATTCTCGTAACTGTTTCATATCTTCTTCGCTGTCCTTACGAGCTTGTTCGATTTCTGCCTGCATATCCTCATATTCTCCCTCGTAATGCTCTTCTTCCGCTGGCTTTGCCTCTGGCTTTTTAATATCGCTGGCTATCCAATCACCGTTGATTTCTGTAATGGTAGCTTTGCATTTCAGACTCTTAAGCACTGTCAAGAAATTGCTATAGAAGCGACACGCTCCCATTGGTGGTTCTCCGTGATCCTCCAGCCATTTCTTGAACATTACATAGATTTCATGCTTGTTTACCGTTTTTCCAGTACCATCTTCATTAAGGAATATTTTTGTGCCCTTCTCAAGTGCGAATAAGTACATGGGGTTGTTGACGCATCTAAATTCCTTGATGAGTCTTGAGTGTTCCCTGATTTTTGTGAAGTGATCTTGCTTGAGTAATCTCACGAGTCCTTCGATCATCCAGTTAATGATTCCTGGTAATTCCTCACTGAGCTTATCCTCTAGATTCGGATCAATAATTTCATCATTCGCATTGAATTGCTCGTCCTCGGTGACAAAATGCTTGTCAAACTCGACAATAAGCCAACGACGCATAAAACCGTCAGTCGTATCGTTCACACTTGGAAAATTGTTACAGCACATTATAAGCTTAGTCCTTGGATTGAACGCTATCGGATTCTTGTGTTTATAGCTGTCCTCAAGAACTTCACCGGCAACGAGTTTCTTGAATACACCTTCAGCACCACGTAAGTCACTCTCTGTCTCCGTGGAAATGTTGAGCCAGGCGTCCTTAAATGGCATAAGTCTAAAATCCTTACCAAGTTTGGAAGGCTCAACCGCTGAAACATACCCCTTGTTATCTTCACCAGAACCTCCTAATGCCTTGCTGAGAATATTAGTGAATACACTCTTACCATTTGATCCGCTGCCTTTGAGTAACAAAGCTTTGTCGTATTTGCAGTTGGGCAGAAGAATATACCCCGCAAATTCCTGCAATAATGCTTCCTTGTCGGTTCTGTCGTCCATAACTTTCTTGATAAATTCTCTCCAGCGTGGACATTTAGCATCAACATTGTATTTGTAAGGCAGCATAACGGTTACATAGTCAGTGGCACTATGTGGGCGAAACTCCGTTTTACCCGTATTCATGTCAATGTGCAACGTGCCATTAATGAATGCAATACATGGTTTTCTGTTGAACGTTGTGATGGGTAGTTTGCTGTTGACGGATAAATCACACTTAACCAATTTTGCGGTTGAAGATAGTTTGTTACCCGTAGCATATTTCCCATAAACTTCAGAAATATAGCCCTCTACATCAGTGTTCGTGATTGCTTCCCAAATGCCTCTGTCAGTGTACTCGTAAAATCCCGTGCGTTCGTGATACATGAGTTGATGAGCTTTCACAACTGTGTCTCTAACATCAGCTTGATCGAAGCCCTTACGTGCAAAAGTAAAAAGTCCAGAAATCCATTCCCTTGGGAAATATTTCCTTGTGGCAATGAGAATGTTATGAATATCTGCGCTGTGTGTGTACGGACTAATTTGTTCAATGAATTGTTTGCATTTCTCAAAAGCCTGTTCACGTTCCTTGACGGTCGAATCCTCAAATGTCTTCTTCGGGGTTATGTACTCGATAAACCATTTGTATCCGTCGCGAGCAGAATTAACAATAGCTTCAACATTACCGCCATTCTCGCAAAATTCTGCTACATCTTTAGTTAGCAACGTAGCAACTTTGAACGGAATCTTAGCCTTCAAAAGTTCCTGCGCAGCTTTGTAAGTTGCATCTTGTCCTGCCTGATCGCTGTCAAATGCCAATATGACATACTTGAAATCTCTGATAGCCTCAATAGCCTTTGACCATAAGCTACCGAAATCACAGCCGTTCGGAGATATAGCGCTGTAACCTTGCTGATAGCACTGAAGCCAGTCGAACATGCCCTCAGTGATAATCAGATAGTCCTTCTTGCGATCCAAGGTGTTAAGGCCAAGAATCGCGTTCTCAAGATACGGGTGATAATCCAATGATGCCTTCATATATTTGGGTTGTTTCTCATCTTCACCATTCCCATTCGTGTCGTAACGCCTTGTTGTGTAATATAAAATTCTGCTTCCAGTGCGATTCCAATACGGAAATCTAATTCTGAAAGTGCCGTTGTTGATCTCCAAACAAATTTGGAGAGCCTTAATAGTCTCGTCGGTAATGCCTCTAACGTGTAAATAGTTGAGAGCATTGCCCCACGCACCGCCTTCGCCCTGTCGTTTGAAGAGTTCAGCATTGAAGTACTCGTTAGACTTCATGAACTCGTCGCGCTTGCTGAGCTGATTGTGAATCTTGCCTTCATTCCAGTCCGGCATTAAATCCTGTAACGCTGCCTTCTTGTCACCGTTGTACTTCATGACTGCCACGAGGTCAGTAATGTCTCCGCCTTGCTGAAGCATGAAGTCATACCAAGTATTGCTCTGCGGATAAATTGCGAAAGCGTACTCACCTCTGCCGTCGTTAGCGATAGACCATGCGCGATCCTTGCGTGTAAACCTGATTCCTAAACTCTCTGCTACCTCTTTGATGTTGTATTGCTCTTGTATTTCCTTGAATAAATTTCTTTCTTGTGTCATAATTCAACCTACCTTTTTATTTATTTTTACTTTTAGAAAGTATAAAGGGGGTGGGGGAAAAATACAAGTCCTAACCCCTAAATTTATGCCCGAAATTAATTCTTACTCTTGAATGCGGAACGTAAGCTGTTGACACCTTCGGTTAGAGCTTTGAAGAACGATTGAATCCCCATAATAAATTGCGGCATAACGAAGACTATAAGAATGATTGAGAGCAACCAATAGTCCCAGTGATATAGCCCAGTTACATCATGTTTAAGTCCTTCAACGTCGCGTTGTAACACACCGATTTCGCCGTGAACTTTATCAAATCCTGAGTGCATTTCAGACTTGAAGTTATTCATGTCAGCTCTGATTTCGTCTTTGAACGTGGCTATATCTTTCTGGACTTGCATTCTAAATTCAGCGTTTTCTTTCTGAATGAGTGCTACGTTTTTCTCGACGATAGCTTCAAGTCTGTCCATACGAGCGTTAAACATTTCAATTGTTACAAAGTTGTCACTACTGGTCATTGCTCGTCGCTTCCTGTTCTTGAAGTGTAGTAGTTATCAACTGTTAATATTAGCGACGTTTTGAGCCATTGCAATTTCTTCACGAATTAGGCTGCGAAGATCACGTTCA
>CAJOGG010000159.1 GCA_905234205.1 uncultured Synergistales bacterium
ATGGAACGTCAAATCAAGAGCGCTATTAAAGACTTAAAGCCCGAAAAAGTGGCAAAAATCATTTACGCTTATGAACCAGTTTGGGCAATCGGTACAGGAAAATCAGCAACAAGTGCACAAGCTCAAGAAGTTTGTGAATGGAGCCGCAAGTTAATCGGTGATGATAGCGTTGTAATTCTTTATGGCGGCAGCGTCAAAGGCTCAAACGCTAAAGAGTTACTTTCAATGAAAGATATTGATGGTGCGTTGGTTGGTGGAGCATCATTAAAGCCGGCATCATTCCTGGAAATCTACAGCGCTTACAAAGCGTAATTTTTTGTGCCCTCTTGTAGAGTAATATGCAGGAGGGTATTTTTATCGCTTAAAGCAGGAGGAGGAATTACTTAATGAGATTGAGAAGGTTGTGTGTTATTGCGATACTTGGCCTTATTGTTTTCTCTAGCTCTGTATTTGCTGCAAACGTTGAGGACGCTTTAACGCCATGCCCCGAAAATTCTGTTTATGCCGTCTTGAAACTCAATGACACAGGAAAATTTTTGAAATGGGTGTTCTCGAGCGAAAATATTGAAACATTCATGCCATTGATTCTGACACAGGAAGACTCAAACGAAATTATCGGCGCGATCGAAATGATAAGCATGTTCGCAGAAAACACTCCGTTGAAGTCTCTCGCATTTGTCGGAGGAGTTCAGAGCAGCAATACATCAGAGCCATTTTTCCAGGTTGCATTAACAGTCAATGAAGGCTCAACTTCAATCGTGAAAAGAATCGAGAATGGAACAGCTACAGCAGTTGATATAGCGAAATTGTTGCTTGGTAATGATAGCCCGTTAGCTCCTTTGGCTGTAAGTATAATAAAGGTCGAAAAAGCCAGCGATAATATTTTGCGCATTGACAATGAAGTATTCGTGAAGGCTTATGACGGATTAGTGTTAGTTGCTTTGTCTGAAGACGGAATAAAAGCTGCTATGAACGCTTTGAATAATTCTGACAAGAGAATGTTTGAGGCCAAGCCGCGTAAATTTAACTCTCAAGATTTTGCGTTACTTCATTTTGATTCTAAGACAGCTAAATTGCTTGATGATGATAATGAGGAATTTGAGGACTTAGAGAAATATTTTGATAAACCGTTTGAGCTTGAATTTGATTTCGAGCGCGTCCCAGACAAATTCACGATCATGACGGCCTTGAACTTGTTGGACTCGCTTAAGAAGGAATATGCTGATAAATTAGCAAAAAAAATAGAAACTATTCCGGCAGTAAAAGGCGGCTATATGAGTCTTGTAGGCGAGAAATCTCCGGTACTGGCCTTCGGTGGTGTAATTGATGTTGCAGCAGTGAGAGACGATCCCGAGCTATTGCCATTCTGGAAAATTGCTACTAACCAGATGAAAAATCGTTTCGGCATAACTGAAAAAGACCTCGTGAACTTCTTTGACGGACCTTTGTCTGTAAACGTGAATGACAGCGTTGTATTTGAGGGCTTTAGCATTCCAGCAATATACATTTCACAGACTGGAAAGAACGGAGCGGCCGCAAATATTTACAATACAATCGCAAAATCTCGTCATTTCCATAAAGTTCAAGAAGGCGTATTGCAGATAGATTCATCGTTAAGCCCTATAGCTTGCCTCGTTCAGAACAAGGGCGAAACTCTCGGAATAAACTTTGCAGAACTCGCGAATATCTCAAAGACCCCAGAGCTTGCACCAAGTCTTCAGAACTTAATGAACAGAAAAGCAGTCTCCTCTATTTGGATTGATTTTGCAGGCATTCAGAACTGGATAAGAGAGAGCGGCGTATTATTGATGCTGGAACCATTGGCCAAATTTACAGGTTACGGAGAAGTTTTTGATGCCGTGAAAGACATAATTAACTCAAAATTTTCTGTGCCTTCGCTCTCAATATGTTGCGAGTCGATTGAAATATTCAGGACTGAATTTAATATAACTGAAGTTGATGCAAAAGATGGTTTTATGTCAAAGGTGATTAAGATAGCTAGAAAATATATTACGACTGACAAGAAATCTGACTAATATAACTATACACAAGAGATTATGCCTCCGCTAACTAAAGACTGGTTACGAAACTAGATCACTAGTGAGGAGGTAACACCACTTAAAGCCTCCAGATCTCAACACGTAAATCTGAGGTCTGGGGGTAATTTTTTGACCGTTTTTCGGAAGGAGAGGGAAAAATCAAGTAAAATGAGCATTCAGAATGTAAACATCAAAGAATTTTTTGTCCAAAATATCAACGAAAGCGAAGTATCAGAGTTATCAGAAAACGCAATGTGGCTATTACAACAACGCTATTTTGTGCAACGATACGACGCTGAATTAAACTCGACTAGGGACGAGAATAACTTCAAAGAATTTGCGCGCAGAGTAGCTCGTACTGTAACAAGTGCTGAAGTGAATTATACAAACTCGATCGAATGGCTTAAGACGCTTGAAAGAAACATCACCAGCGATATTCTTAACCGCAGATTCTTATTTAACTCTCCTTGTTTATTCAGTGCTGCGGCAGGCTTGACTGTTATTCCAGAATTTGCGGAGATAATTTACAAAGACGTTGACGCAATGACTTTTGAGGATTACAAAAAGTTATATGACTCTCGCACAAAGAATCAACAGTTATTCGCATGTTTCGTTATCACTGTGCCAGATAGCATTGAAGGAATCTTTGAGAGCGTCAAGAACGCAAGCATAATAAGCAAGTTTGGCGGAGGAGTCGGCGGAAATTTCGGGCATTTGCGTGAACATAGCTCAGAGATCGCAGGAGGAACCGGCGGAAAAGCTTCTGGCCCTGTCTCATTCATGGAAACTTGGAACACTATGGGCGCTGTAGTAGTTCAAGGAGGCAAGAGGCGCGCGGCGTTAATGGGAATGTTGTTTGACGATCACCCCGACATTTACGACTTCATCGACTGCAAGACAGAAGACGGAAAATTATCATACTTCAATATCTCTGTAGCTATCTCCGACGAGTTAATGCACAAGGCTGATACTGACGGCGATTTTGATTTACATTCAAGGGTTGATGGCAGTGTAGTCAAAACTGTGAAGGCCAAGGACTTAATGAATCATATATGCGAATCTGCATGGAAACGTGGCGATCCCGGAGTATTCTTCATTGATAGAGCGCGTCAAGATAACATTCTGAAAATGGGCGGAGCTGAGTGGGACATTGAAGCGACTAACCCATGCGGTGAGCAACCATTACCAAACTTCACTAGTTGTAACCTTGGCTCAATCAACGTCGAAATGTTTGTTGACTCACAGGGCAAATTCGATTGGGAAAAATTCCAGGCTCAAGTCTTCAGATCGATTTATTACCTTGATTTAGTGATTGATGCATGTTCTTATCCGCTTGAGAAAATTGGCGAACGTACAAAAGCTATTAGGCCGGTTGGACTTGGAATTATGGGCTTGGCCGACGCTTCTATACTGCAAAATATCGTTTATGGCTCTGACATCTTCAACGCGTTCTGCAAAAAGCTTGGCGGACTCATGGCACGTTCTGCGCTATCAGCTACCGTGAAAATCGTTACTGACGCCAAGAAATCTCCTTTCCCGAAGCATGAACTTGTTCACGAATTATTCAAGGACTCCAAATTGCCTGATAACGACAACGAGGAAAAATCCCGGTAACGTTAATCAACACGCTTGAGGAATTTGAATACGAGGACGCGCGATTCATTCTGGAAAATTTGTTTGCTGGGAACATGCGCAACAGTAGAAGGCTCTCAATCGCTCCCACTGGATCAATATCAATGCTGCTTGATGCAAGTTCAGGAATCGAACCCAATTTCGCTTGGTCATGGAACAGACGCATTATGAAGACCGACGGATCAGGCTTTGAGGATCGCGACTTCTGGCACAAGTTATTGACTCCTGAACAACGAGCCGAGTACAGAGCTTCAGGTGGTCACTTATCGAATCCTGCTTACGTTACAGCGTATGATATTTCAACACAACAGCATGTAAATGTTACGGGCATATTTGCTCACGTAGTTGACAGTGGCATAAGCAAGACCGTTAATCTCCCGAACTCAGCAACGATTGATGACGTTAAACGAGTTTATCAGGATTGCTACAACATGGGTTGCAAGGGCATAACGATTTATAGGGACGGTTCACGCTCATTCCAGCCTATCGAAGTCAAGAAGGAAGACAAGAAGGATAACGACAGCGAGAAAGAGAAAGAGAATAAGCCAGAGCCTGAGATGAAATATCAGAGAGTGAAAGAACGCCCGGGGCTTGTAGTTTTTGGCAAGACCATTAAGGACACGACACCTTGGGGAAGCATTTACGTGACACTCAACTTTGACGGTAAAGAGCCATTCGAGATATTTATCAACGTTGGCAAGAGCGGTTCTGAATTAAAAGCTATGACGGAGGCTTTGTCGCGTGTAATTTCGATTGGGTTGCGTTCCGGTTGTAGCCTTGAGGATTTCATTGACACTCTGAAAGGGTTATCTGGCAAAGAATACTGGATGCTCAATTCCGACGATGATCACGTGGCACGCTCAATCCCCGATGCTACTATAGCATTACTGCTCGAGAAATTAATCGACAGGGAAGTAACTGTTGCTCGACGTAACGACAAAGCTCTAATTTGTCCGGAATGCGGGGCACCTCTGGAAATGATTTCTGGTTGTGAATATTGCTTCAGTTGTGGGTATAGTCCGTGTAAATAGTGAATGAAAATTTGAATCCCCTTGCTTCAGTTACGAGGTAAGGGGAATTTTTTATGGCCGGTTATCCCTCAAAGACCATACGCACGATTTTCTCGTCTTCGAGTATGAATCTCAACACCGTATCTTCATCAACATTGTATTCTATAATTTCGTCCTCGTCGTTTAAGTCAGGCTCGCCCATAGCGTCAATCAAATCGCCCAAGCTGTCTCCGATCGAAATATCCCCGAACGAGTTACCCTTCTTCGAGACTTCAAGAAAGCTCAAATAATTATCAGTGTATTGCGTCTTACCTTTAGGCCCTGAATAAAGTTTCGCCTTCGTTTTGTTGATGCCATAGTTCTGTAGAATGTTGACCATAATTTCATAAGCTATAGTTTCTTGTTCCGTCTTGCCATAAACTGGCTCAATATATTTTCCGAATACAAAACCAGTTCCATCGCCTTCAGGGTCTTCAATCTCGTACCATAGCTGGCCATTGTTAGTAGTCTGTCCTAAAACTATAACGCGATCGGGATCGTTAAGCCTTCCCAAAATTTCTGAATCCGTGTCAGGATCTTCACGATAACGTACATAAGTTCCTGTACAATAACCAAGCCCCGGGAATTTCGTGAACTTACTTCTCGCGGCCTCACTCGTTGAAGCAAACAATGAAATAGCAATTAGACCAATCAAAAACTTGCGCATGAAAATTTTTCTCCTTTGTGAATAGTGTTGTATAATAAAACCGTCCGGGAGAGGACGAACGGAATGAAATAGGCTAGCTGAAGCGGGGCTGCTGACAAACCCCACCTCGAGACAAAGCCTTATGCTATACCCTTAGTGGGCAACCAAATGACTAAGCTCAAGGACTGTTGCAGATGTTGCGATGATTTGCAGCAGTTTTATTATACTGTCAAGTATATTCTTCATCGGCTTCCACCTCCTTTCACCCAAAAATCCAGGCTACTAGGGGGCGACCCCATTGCGAGCCTCGTCCCGATGTTGCTGGAACGCCTCTCCGTTGAGTATTCTATCATATATAATAAACGTATCTAGATTTAAGGAGGCAAAATTCATGGCAGAGATCGTAATCATGGGAGAATTGCTCGTTGAGATAATGAGACCACATGAAGATATTCCGCTTTACGAGTCAGATTACTTCAGGGGACCTTTTCCAAGTGGCGCACCGGGAATTTTCATCAGCACAGCCGCAAGACTAGGACATTCTACAGCAATTATAAGCGGGGTCGGCCAAGATGACTTCGGGGAAAATATTTTGCGCAGACTCAAGAAAGACGGCGTTGACGTTAGCAGAGTACTTGTTTCTGACAAAGGAAATACGGGCGTGGCGTTTGTTACGTACTTTGCGGATGGGGAACGAAAATTCTTATTCTACATGGATAATTCACCGTGCGTTATGGCAAAAGCTCCAGAGGACTTAAGAGGGTTCGAGGACACAAAATTTATGCACATAATGGGCTGCTCGTTGATGGCTAATGTTGACTTCGCCAAAGAAATTATCAAGACCATGAACATGATGAAAGCTCGTGGTGTGAAAATTAGCTTCGATCCAAACGTGAGACTCGAAATGATGCGCGATAAAGCAGTGTTGGATATGTTGCAGGAAGTTTTCGCGAGTTCGTCAATCTTAATGCCAGGCGTGTCAGAGCTAAAAATGTTCACGGGCGAAAATGATATTGACGTTGCTATCAAGAAAGTATTTGAGAATCCGACGCTTGAAATTTTGGTGCTAAAGAATGGCTCTAAAGGCTCAAAGATTTACACGCGCAATGGACTCGAAGTTGAGCAACCGATTTATAAAGTTGTTCAGGAGGACGCAACAGGAGCCGGAGATAGTTACGACGCTGCATTTATATGTGGGCTTGCCGAAGGTAAAACGTTGGCTGATGCCGCGAAAATGGGAGCTGCTGCCGGAGCTTTGAACGCCGCAAGTTTTGGGCCGATGGAAGGAAAAATTTCACCCCAGACAATCGCAGAAATGATCGCCAACAATTAACAATTAATGCGGGTCTTATAGAATCTCTACAAGGCTCGCAACTTTTCACTTAACTTATCTTTAATCGTTCTTTAGCTTTCTGAAGTAGCCCTGACCTTTCCCAATCGTGGATTTTCTCTTCAGGGAATGGAACTGATGCCGATACGTGAGTAGCTTTCATCTTGCCTCTATTGCCCATGGTCTTTATGAATTTCACTTGCTGACCTTCTGCTGACGGCGAACACTCAAGGAACACGGCCAAGAACGGATCAACAACGTCGCTTTCATCGAACCTGTATAATTTATTGCCCTTGACTCGAATCTCTCCGTGTGGGATTTCCTCGTAACGTCTAAAAAATTCTATCTCGCCTTCCTCATAAATAGCTGATGCCATATCGATCTTCAAAGTTTTGTCGGGATTCTTTTCTCGAACATCATCAGCGGCAACTCCTTGTGGATTTTGTGTGAGCTTGAACACAACTTCAATTTGCGGATTAGGATTTTTCTCGTTCATAAGCTTTTGTCGTAATGCTTCGTCGGTAATCTGCTTTATGTGCACGAAAACTTTTTCGCCGTCACGCAATGGAATGTTACACTTCTTGACCTCTTCGGACTCGATAAATCCCCATGCCCCACGCTCATAGAAAAATGATACTAATGTCCCTGAAAATTCACGGCCTTCAAATTTGCTCATGTCTACTTCTTGAGGCTTAGGCTCTTCTGGCGGAGTCATAACTTCTTCTGCGGCTTGGCTCTGTTGAACTTCGTGTTGAGGCTCTGGCTTCTTAGGTTGCTGCTGTTTGGGTGTGATAGTCTTCTGCGTAGTCTTTGCTTGAGAACGTGGCCTTATTCCTAAAATAGCGGGATATGCCCATAACTCGTCGCCAATCATTACATAATCGTCCTCACACTTGCTAATGACTCCTGAAATGTGTTCAATGTTGGGAATTAAAAATACGTCTACCTGTTTGCCTATGAAGTCCTCAAAATTTTTACGGTTCATGCTCAATTCTCCTAATGTACATAGTGTATAATGTGATTTAAGAAGTCCGGGAGAGGTCGGACAAAAAATTAAAGCCAGCGCTTAGGAGTTTACCCCTCTTGCGAGCCTCGTCCAGGCTAACAAAAATCCGAACGCCTCTTCGTGAATTATTCTATCATACAAAAAATTCTGATTACTTGGCCAAGGTGTATTGCACTTGGTATGTGTGTCCCGCGCTAGAATTTCCACTTGACGTGGTACGAGTCCCTTCTTCCAAAACGTTAATGACATTCTCAGAGATGAAAGCTATTGTTACTTTGGTGCCTGACGTAGGAAACTCAAAGCTATACATGTTTTTGCCAATTCTTTCGAGCCTGACAAGTCTATTACCAGATTCAAGAGATACAGTTCCGCAAGATACGCCATCGCTCCGATAATAACCGTCCCATAACGATGAAATTTGCGCGTAAACTATTCCCGCGTCGTTGTCAAATTCACCGAACCTAGCATTCACATAGCGTTGTCTTAAATCTACATTCACTGTTGCAGCGTAACTGTTGGTGATGTATCGTTTTGCGGATGTCGTTCCCGTTCCTAATTCTGCTCCATAGGTTTTCAGTGTTGACCAATAGCCTAGCAAGTTCGTGACGTTATATTCAGCTTCAATTTTTTCATCACTAACAGGTTCATTATTCAAATGGTTTTCTGTTGTTGTATCTGGAGTGTTGGTGGAGCGTTTTATAACTTCTGTATCAATTACATAACTGTACGTGTAACCATAGACTTCTGTAATACCTTCTTGTTTTGCTATTATTGTTGTGTTTGAAGTTACCGTAAAAGTAAGAACAGTACCATCAGGATATTCGCATCGCCATGTATTTGAGCCAACATGTATCATTTTTGCAACACCGTAACTAGTTTCATCATTATAGAGCACAAAAGTCAGGGCATATACCCCGTCTTGATCAAAAACTTTATACTCTTGAGAACCGATAGATGTTGTTGTTCCTGTATTGTTGTTTATAATTGTGTTTGAAAATTGATATTGAAGC
>CAJOGG010000160.1:0-4756 GCA_905234205.1 uncultured Synergistales bacterium
AGCAACAGTTTTGAATTTACATCATATTGGGCGGACGCAAATAATAAACGCATTGCCGATCTTGTAGACTTCACTCGAACATTTTTTGTAAAGCACACGCTCTTGAACGTCATAACTAAATATTGTGTACTCACGACGGAAAAAGTTTTGATGGTCATGAGGCCGTATCAGATCACAGCGACGGAACGAATCATTAACCGGATTTATATTGCTAATAACTACAAACGTTATGGAAGTGTTGCGGCAGGAGGTTATATTTGGCACTCAACAGGCTCCGGGAAAACTCTGACTTCATTCAAGACCGCGCGTATAGCTTCAAAGTTGGAATTTATAGACAAGGTTTTATTTGTGGTGGATCGCAAGGACTTGGATTACCAGACTATGAGGGAGTACGATAAATATGAACAAGGAGCCGCTAACAGTAACACATCAACGCGAATATTAACCAAGCAGCTTAATGACGACAACGCACGAATAATAATCACGACGATACAAAAATTAGCTTCATTCATCAAGCAAAACGAATCTCACAGCGTCTATAATAAACAGGTCGTAATGATCTTTGATGAATGCCACCGCAGCCAATTTGGGGACATGCATAGAGCGATCGTAAAGCACTTCAGAAAGTATTACATATTTGGTTTCACGGGCACACCGATTTACGCAAAGAACAGCAACAAATACCAGAAGAACTTCACACTTATACGATCGTTGACGCAATTAATGACAAAAATGTTTTGCCTTTCCGTGTTGATTACATGAGGACAATGTACGCTAAAGATGACATTCAAGACGAACGAGTTAGGGATATTGACAGAGAAGGAGCTTATAACGCCGAGCAGAGAATCTCAAACGTAGCTAATTACATTCTGGATCACTTTGACCAAAAAACTTACCGCAACGACAGAACAAAAGCTTATGAGCATAAAATATTGAATAACGTTCACGAAATTGTCAGAGCTAAACAAGGCAGCATCAAGGAAGAGGCAACAAAGTTGGAGATAACAGGTTTCAATTCGATTCTGGCAGTGGCTTCAACAAAAATGGCACGAGCTTATTACAACGAGTTCAAGAGAATATTTGAGCTTCACCCGGAAAAGAGTTTGCGTATTACCGTGATTTATAGCTACAGCAACGAAGAAGGCGACGAGAATCAAGAGGACACATCAAAGCTTTCTGAGGAAGAACGAAATTTTTTGGCGTCTGCTATCAGTGATTACAATCAAATATTCAATATGAATTACGATACTTCCAGCGAAAAATTCCAGAACTATTACAAAGATGTATCGTTACGAATGAAGAACAAGGAGCTTGATTTATTGATCGTTGTGAATATGTTTCTTACGGGCTTTGACGCTACGACATTGAATACGTTGTGGGTTGATAAATATCTCAAAATGCACGGATTACTTCAAGCCTTCAGCCGCACTAACAGAATCTTGAATAGCGTTAAGACTTTCGGGAATATAATTTGCTTCAGGAATTTACAACAAAATGTTGATGACGCTATAGCACTCTTTAGCAATAATGAAGCCAACGGAATTATCTTGATGCGAACTTTTCAGGAGTACTATAACGGTTACACAAATGACGATGGCCAAGAAGTTCCGGGTTATGCAGATATGATTGAGGAGTTTACGAACAAGTTTCCACTTTCCGACGGTCAAATTATCGGTGAACAAAACCAGAAGGAATTTATAAACATGTTCGGGGCTATCTTGAGAATGAGAAATTTATTGCGGGCGTTTGATGACTTTGAAGGCAACGAAATAATTTCAGCGCGAGATTTTCAGGATTACCAGAGCAAATATTTAGACTTACGTGACGAATGGAAACGCAGACAAGAATCAGGCGAGATAACGGACATTAGCGACGACGTAGTATTTGAGCTCGAATTAATCAAGCAAATTGAGATCAATATAGATTACATAGTGGAATTACTCGAGAAATATCACGCTTCACACTGCGAGGACAAAGAGTTATTAATCACGATAAGGAAGGCGGTAGACTCGAGTCTTGATTTACGCAGCAAGAAACAGTTAATCGAGTCATTCATAGCCAAGATTAATAATGTTCACGACGTTTTTAGTGCCTGGTTCACACATGTAAAGCAACAAAGCGAAATCGATCTAGCTAAAATGTTCACAGAAAACGACTTGAAGCCAGAAGAGACTCGAAAATTTTTGGAGAATGTATTCCGTGAAGGCGAGTTTAGGACTTTTGGCAGTGACATAAATAACATAATGCCTCCGCTATCACGTTGGGACACTAATAGAGCCAGTAAGATACAGGCAATAATAGATAAGCTCAAAGCGTTTTTTGATAAGTACTTCGGTGCTGGAAATATATTCAGAATTTCACACTAATGTGTCGCCAAAAAGTTCTCGATCAATTTTCTTGCTATGCTTGCTCTGTCGGGAATGTTCATGTTACGAATCTCGTCAGGCGTAAAATATCCAGCTCGTGAAATTTCTACTCCGTCCGGGTGTAGCTCCCCTGATTCGTATTCAGCAGTGAAACCCAGCATTAACGAGTTCGGGAAAGGCCAAGTTTGTGAGCCAAAATATTTCACGTTCTTGACTTCAATTGAGACTTCCTCACGAATTTCTCGCCTTACAGTTTCTTCGAGTCTTTCACCTGGTTCAACAAAGCCTGCTATTATGCTGTAACGAGTCTCCGGCCAAGCAACATTATGAGCCAACAATAATTTCCCGTCGCGTTCTATTGCTGTTATTACTGCTGGTGAGATAGGCGCGTAAAAAGTTGTGCCGCATTCTTCGCAGATTCTCCCGTAGTCTTTGTCGCTAGGAATGAGTTTTCCGCCGCAATGTGAACAAAAGTTTGTGTTCATGTACCAGTTACGGAACTGCCAAGCCCTTGAAGTTATGCTCATAGCTTCATCGTTGCCCATGTGTAATAATTCCCGCATAGTTATAAATTTTTCATCAGGGCATAAATTTTCGTCGTTAAGACTTACATCAGCCTATGAGGTTAAATTTTGCCAGTTATTCGGTAATTCACGAGAGCACTTGTTAATCTTGAAACCCTCGCGCGATTTTACTTGGTCATAATCGAAATCATAACTTTGTCCCTTAACCAACACTTTATCTTTACAAAATATCAACATTAAATTTCGTCTCCTTTGTGCTCTATAATATACAACAAAATTTTTCAGGGGATAAATTTATCATGCTAACGTTAAATGCGTCAGACTTTTTGCGGGATAATTCCATTACGAATAACGAAGACGAATTGCGAGTCGCGCTCACAGATATTTCAAGAGTTGACGAGGTCAAGAAAGCTTTAGAGGCTCAAGGCTATGTTGATGTTGTGCCAGAAGATGACGACGGAAATTTATTCTTAATGGCCTCAAAGAAGCAAGCTATTGAAGAAAAAACTCCAGAGCCAGAACAACTAACTCAATCGCAACCGCAGCCCATACCAATTGAGCTTCCACCAATGGAGAAGAACTCTACAGGCGTATTAATCTCATGTGAGCCTGAAAAGTACAAGCAAACCTTCTTCAAAAAAGTTTTAGCGTCCTTCTTAGCTTCACGAGTAAAACCTAATGTAATAGCCTTGATGAATGGAGCAGTGAAACTCGCCGCTTATAATACACAAACTTGCAACTATCTCAAGCAGCTTGAAACTATGGGAGTAAAAGTTTTAATCTCTGACTCTTGTTCGGATACTGCGGGCTTAACTGAAACTGTTGGGGCCGGAGTCATGGTGGACATGAGCGAAATTTTTGAGGCAATATTTTTATGCGAAAAGGTGGTCAGTGTATAAATGTGGGAATCAAATTCAGAACGCCCCGTTATGGAAGACAATCTTCAGTATCACATTCAGTGTAAAGACGGCGATATAAGCAAGTACGTGTTGTTGCCTGGTGATCCCGAACGAGTTGACGTTATCGCGAGTAAATGGGACGAGGCAAAATTTATCGCTTCTCACAGAGAATATAGAACCTTTACGGGGAAATTTTCCGGCATTCCTATTAGCGCATGTTCAACGGGCATAGGCGGGCCTTCAAGTTCAATAGCTTTGGAGGAGTTAGCGAGTCTTGGGGCTGACACTTTTATCAGGATAGGCACGTGTGGAGCGATTCAACCTGAGATTAATTGCGGCGACTTGATAATTTGTTCAGGGGCAATGCGTCAAGACGGAACGAGCAATGATTACATTGACATATCTTACCCGGCTGTAGCTAATTATGAAATCGTGTTAGCATTGATTCAGGCATGTAAGACTCTAGGCAAAAAATATCACGTCGGAATCTCATGCACAACAGCTTCGTTTTATTGCGGCCAAGCTCGACCAGGCTTTAACAATTACACGCAATCAACTTGGGCTAACAAGATTCATGACTTACAACAAGCAGGCGTTACTAATTTCGAAATGGAGGCAGCGACGATTTTGACTCTGGCTGGAATTTACGGGCTAAGAGCTGGAGCAGTGTTTGCGGTTGTTGCTGACAGGAACAAGAACGAATTTAAGTATTCAGGAATAGACGATAGCATTATAATTGCTAATGAGGCCGTGAAAATTTTGGCTTCACATGACAAACTCAAAGGAGCGAGATAAATCATGACGTATAAACTTGGGGAAGTAATTTTATCGCGAGACACAATAGCACGACGCGTTAAGGAAATGGCCGACGAGATATCAAAGGATTACAAGAAAGATGATAGCGTTGTAGTTGTCGGAATTTTGACGGGCGCAGCGTTTTTCTTGACCGACCTTGTACGAGAATTGC
>CAJOGG010000160.1:4810-5511 GCA_905234205.1 uncultured Synergistales bacterium
TCAAAGCAGTGGCGTTGTGAGAATCTTTCACGACCTCAAATCCAGCATCGAAAGCAAACACGTTATAGTCGTTGAAGATATTGTAGACTCTGGCTTAACGTTGTCGCATTTACTTGGCCTCTTAAGTCAGAGAAACCCGGCAAGCTTGAAAGTATGTGTGTTGCTCGACAAGTACGAAAGGCGTAAGACTGAAGTTAAAGTTGATTACTGCGGCTTCAGAATCCCTGATAAGTTCGTTGTGGGATATGGGCTTGACTACGCGAGCAAGTGGAGACACCTGAAAGATATTAAATACGTTGTTGAGGAGTAAGCAGACGCATGAAAGACGGCTTTATCAAATCTATGGCATTGAATTTGTTGGGTGATAACACGCTGCTTCGAATGATCGTTGCACGCTACACATCCAAGAGACAGTACGTGAAAGCGGCAGGCCTGGTGCTTTATTTGCTGCCACTTCGTAGTATTGTCAAAGCCTCTGAAATATTCAAGCGTTACAGAATTATGACAGACAAGAATTATTACGACGAACTCCAGAATTTATTACGTATCGCAAAAGTTGAGGACTCGAAACTCGTGAGGATTGGTCGTGACCATGATGGCGGCTATGTTATGCCCAATAAATTTCTGGGGGGGGTTGCTTACTCGTTCGGAATATGTGATGACGTATCGTGGGACAAGGACATGGTTTCACACGGTTACGA
>CAJOGG010000161.1 GCA_905234205.1 uncultured Synergistales bacterium
ACAAGTACAATAGGCACACTGGCACTTGAGGCTATGTTGGTCGAAGTATCAGTAACGCCAAAACCAGGACTTGTAGATCGAAATAATTCAGGAGCTCATAGAGATATGGGCTTCTTCACTTTTATAAAGAGTGCAGCGAGTCTACACAAATACTTTGAAGAGTTCGCAGAGGTCGGACGCTGTAATCCTATTCGTGAGATATTCCCGTTGATTCGTAAAGTTGGAATCGAAGCAGAGAAGACCATGTTCAAAGCTACAGGAGGCATTAACACTCACAAAGGCGAAATTTTCTCGTTGGGAGTCTTGAGCGCAGCGGCCGGGTACATTGCTGTAAATGGTGGCGAAATTTTTTCAGTGGCCGGGGAAATATGCGCGGGGTTATGTGAAATGGACTTTGCAGGAGTACAAGACAAGAGCCCAGAAAAATTAACCAAGGGAGAACGAGTTTATATTAAACATGGAATCACAGGCATAAGGGGAGAAGCTGAAGCGGGTTATCCTGTTGTACGTGATGTAGCTTTGCCGGCATTCAAGAAATATTTATCGCATGGGTTAAGCCTCAATGACTCCCTGGCGTTCACTCTCATTCACATAATCGCAAATTCTTACGACACTAACATAATTTCACGCCACGATCTCGCAACAGCAAAACGAGTCATGACACTTGCACAAAATATCACAACCCTTGACGAAATTTACACGCTCGACAAAAAATTCATAGACGCATATATAAGCCCGGGCGGCTCTGGAGATTTATTAGCTGTAACATATTTCATTTATTCTCTACAAAATATTCATCAGTTCACAAATTAATTTCGTGATACAATCAGACTAAACAATCAAAATTTATTCGAAGGGAGTCTTTCACACATGAGATTCATTTTTATCGTACTGATAGCGTTTGCTATTATGCCAATATCATCAGCCTTGGCCGCAATGCCTCCTTTGTTGCCCATGGAAGATTTCTTCAGGAACCCTGACACAGCAGCTTTCTCAATCTCTCCAGACGGAACGCGCTTAGCCTTCGCGAAACCTTGGGAGCATAGAATGAACGTCTACGTAAGAGAAATTGCAACAGAAAACGAAAAACGCATAACCTCCGCAACTGAACGCGATATAGCCGGATTCTTCTGGAAAGGCAACGACAAAATTGTTTATGCTCAAGACGCTGGTGGCGACGAAAATTTTCACGTATATATCACTGACATTCAAGGAGCTGAAGCAAGAGACTTAACGCCATTTGAGAAAGTCCGCGCGGGGATTCTTGATGACCTTGAAGACGATCCAAACCACATGTTAATCGAAATGAATCAGCGTAACCCGGAAGTCTTTGACGTTTACAGATGCGATATAAACACTGGTGAGCTTACTCAATTAGCAGAGAACCCGGGCAATATTGTAGGCTGGATGACTGACCATGACGGAAAATTACGCGTTGCAGTTCAGACTAATGGAGTCGATGAAAGCTTCTTATACAGAACGAACGAGGACGAAGAATTTCGCACGCTCATAACTACGAACTTCAAGGAAACTTTTTCGCCGATATTGTTTGCTTATGATAATAAATTAATGTACGTCGCTAGTAACTTGAGCCAAGATAAAGTTGCGATTTACACGTTTGATCCAGAAGAGAATAAGACGCTTGATTTAGTTTTCTCGCATGATGAAGTTGACGCAGGAAGCTTGTTACACTCAAAGAAGCGCAAGATTATCACAGCAGTAACTTACACGACCGACAAACGCCATTACAAATTCTTTGACGCTGACAGAGAGGAACTGCAAAAGACTCTTGACTCGTTCTTCCCGAATTATGAAGCCACTGTAGCAGATATTGACGACGATGAACGACGCGTAATTGTTAGAACATACAGCGACAGAACGCGAGGCTCGTACTATTTATTTGACCGTAAGGATAATTCAATCTCAAAGCTTGCAGAATTATCACCGTGGCTCAAAGAAGAACAAATGGCACCGATGAAGGCTGTAGAGTTCAAAGCGCGCGACGGATTATTAATTCATGGATATTTAACCCTCCCGAACGGAGTCGAGTCAAAAGATTTGCCGCTGGTAGTAATTCCTCATGGTGGGCCAAGCGCTCGTGATGTATGGGGATTCGATTCTGAAGCGCAGTTCTTGGCTAATAGGGGTATCGCTGTCCTTAACGTGAACTTCAGAGGCTCAACAGGTTACGGAAAAGCTTTCTGGCAAGCCGGCTTCAAACAATGGGGACGCAAAATGCAAGATGACGTTACCGACGGAGTCTTATGGGCAGTTGAGCAAGGCATAGCAGATAAATCAAGACTAGCAATTTACGGAGGAAGTTATGGAGGTTACGCGGCACTAGCTGGAGCAACTTTCACACCTGATCTTTACGCCTGCGCAGTTAGTTACGTTGGGCCATCGAACATTTTCACTCTGCTTGAGACAATCCCGCCTTATTGGAAACCTTTAATCGAAATGGAGTATGAGGAAATCGGCGACCCTGTTAAGGATAAAGATTTATTGACGGAAATTTCGCCGGTGTTCCATGCAGAGAATATCAAGATACCGTTATTCGTAGCTCAAGGTGCAAACGATCCACGAGTCAACAAAGCCGAGTCAGATCAGATCGTTGAAGCTGTCAAGAAAGCCGGAAAAGACGTTGTGTATATGGTCAAGGACAACGAAGGCCACGGGTTCCATAACGAGGAAAACAGATTCGATTTTTATCGCACAATGGAAGAATTTTTCAAGAAACACTTAGGCTCACGATAAGATTCAGAAAAGTTTATAGGCCCTGCGAAAGTTCGTGGGGGCTATTTTTTTGTCGTTAATACCGCGAAGAAATCCTCACAGCCTCGTTTAATATCGCTATATGCCTTCTCAAAGTCCCGTGTATACCATGGATCAGAAACAGCGCGCTTCTCTCCCGAAAACGTCATCAGCAACTTCACTTTCTTATCAGGATCGCCACCCAAAATATATGAAAGGTCGTACAAATTTTCCTCGTCCATTGCGATAATATAATCCCACTTCGAATAATCCGAACGCCTTACTAATCTTGCTTGCCTACGTTCAAACGGTACTTCATGCTCACGTAATACAGCCTTGGCCGGTGGGTACATGTCATTGCCTAACTCGTCATCTTGTGCCGCAGCAGACTCGATTACAAACTCGTTCGCAACTCCTTCACGCTTAACTATCGCCTTCATGATAAATTCCGCCATTGGTGAGCGACAAATATTTCCGTGGCAGACAAATAAAATTCTAGTCATGTTATACTCCTTTGTTAATTTAGAATGATATTACGCAAAGATTCGTAGCTGTCAACTTCATGATACACTATGTCTTCACGAGCTAATAGGCTTGCAAAAAGTTTTTTGGTACATTCGATTTTCGCGCGTTCAATCGCCTTAAACTGTAACGTATCCATTGTCCCTTTCGTCTCTGCAACAAAGAATATATGCTTAACTTTGCCCTCATAAAACGCTATCGCCCAATCCGGAGTGTAATTGCCCATAGGTGTTGGAATATAGAATCCCCGCGGCAATTTCGTGTACACACATACTTCTTCAGCGGTGTCAAGTTGTTCAGCCATTCGTCTTTCTACGCTCTTCCCGTCCCTCGCGTATCCGTCATGAATGCCCTTCTTAGATTTATGTGCTCGCTTTAGATCAATATCCTTATCCGGCGTGAATATATCAGAGTCATATTTGCCCTCCAACATGTCATAAGTTATATGATCAATTACTACTGTTGCGCGCTGTTCGTTGATGAAGTCAATTATATTGTCCCTAAATTCCTCCGGGTTGTCGTTGAACATTGTGAAGGTCTTTACATCTAACTTGTCTAAAATTTTCCTGATCGTCCTACGAGTAAGCTTGGTGGCCTTTGCAACTTTTCCACATAAATCATATTTTGCAACGCTAGCTTCTTTGCGGCCAGTAATTATCGTCTCGTTACCCATAACTTGAAAATCCAACATGTTATCTTCAGCTTGTTCGCTCGTCGTGATTATGTATGTCAGCTTCATAACGTGCATGTTTGAATCTGTGTAGGTGGCTGATTTAGTTATGAGTTCGTCGCCGTCAAAGTCAACAGTATAAGAGTATTTGTGATTGATTATGCTCCATAGCCGCTGAAATTCTGCCTTGTTAAAGTTATCGTTAAAGGGGTTACCATGTTCAACAGGGCCTCGTCCGTCCTCAACAATCTCATCAAGAATCTTGGGATCAAATATTCCTCGTATAAGCTCGTGAATCCCGTCACGAAAACTCTGCAAATTCTCCGGCAATTCCGCTAATGTGTTCTGGGCCAAGTCCTGGCGATATTTTTCCGTGATGAAGTCCTTATCGTCAACGTAATCATTTTTCGCAAGGTACTTATAAATCGCAAGTGCCTGTTCCTTCGTGAGCTTCACTCCGTTAATCATTTTGCCCGTGAAATATTCCGGCGTTGCAGTCTTCGGCCTTGAATACAAGCTCTCCTCAATCTCCCGTTGTAAATCCGTAACGAAATTCTTATAACCGTCCGACGCTATTACGCTCAATAGATTAACCTTCTGAACTTGTGAGCCCAACATATCCGAGTCCATTCGATCGCCGTTTTGATTCACGCAGAGCCTTAAGCCCCTTCCGACCTCTTGACGCTTCTGTATGGTTGACGTGCCGCCGTGCTTTAACGTACAAATCTGAAACACGTTGGGATTGTCCTAGCCTTCACGCAATGCCGAATGCGAGAATATAAATCTAACTGGATTCTCAAACGATAATAGCCGCTCCTTGTCCTTCAAGATTAAATCATATGCCGATATATCGTCGCTTATATCACTGTTGCGCTTGAGTGAGCTATCAACTTTATGTCCGTGCTTGTCAATCGAGAAATACCCCGTGTGAGTTTTGCTTACGTCAATATTTCGCAAGTATCTAGCGTAATCCGAGTCCCCGGTCGTGTATTCATTCAAGAGCGCGTTGTATTCCTCCTCGAAAATTTCTCCGTACTCCGAATTTATTTCCCGGCCTTCTGAATCATATTTGCGGTAATGGCTAACCTTGTCAATAAAGAACAGTGACAAACATTTCACGCCCTGATGAAATAGCGTTTTCTCTTTCTCAAAGTGTAAGCTGATCGTCTTGCGTATCTGTGCCCGGCGTACCACTTGCTCCGATGAATCCCCGACTAAATCCCCGACGTTGATTGCAATTCCATTCGAGAACGTTACAAACCCCTGAAGCGGTTCAATCTCATTCACAATATAACCCTGATATTCTGCCAGTTGATTCGATAGTTCAAATAGATCGTCGCGAACTTTTAGTAATTTCGTCTCACGCTTAATTCCGTTCTTGTGCCTAACCTCAAACTCTAAACGCGCCCTTGGCCCCTTATTCGGGTAACGTTCAATCTTATCGAGATACATATAGCCGCTCGTCCCGTGCAAGTTCTTAGCCTCAAAGCCGATAACCTGAATCTTCTTCACTAGCTTCTGCTCGTAAGCGTTCACTGCGTCAAGGTCATACACGAGATTATGATGTTGCTTATGTGTTGCGGAGTAATTCAACGTGAACAACGGATCAAACCTCTTCAAAGCCTCATGCGTTGCTTCTCCTCCCATTTTCTGCGGTTCATCGAGAATTATTATCGGGCGAGTCTCTTTGAGGACCTCCAACGGCTGACGACTCCCAAAATTATCAAGCTCTTGTGTGATTCGTCGTGAAGATTTATCCCGCGCGTTGAACGCCTGAACGTTTATAATCATGGCCTGAAGCCCCGAGTCCTGGCTGAAATTCATAACGGCCTCAAGCTTGTTCGAATCGTAAATGAATGGCTGAAACTTTTTCCCGTACTGCTCCATGAAATGCTCACTCATGTTCGTAAAGCTCTTCATGACTCCTTCACGTATGGCAATGCTTGGCACAACGATTATAAATTTACTCCAACCGTAACGCTTATTTAGCTCAAACATAGTTTTTATGTAAACGTAAGTTTTTCCCGTGCCCGTCTCCATTTCTACATCAAGCGAACATGCCCCCAAGCCATCATGAACAATTTTCTCCGACAAGTAAATGTTATTATCCGCCTGAATCTTTCGTATGTTCTCAAGCAGTTTTTCGTCGCGCAAAAGCACTCTTCTATTCGCGTAACTGTGAAACAATTCCCCTCTCACCATAAACTCTTCCAAAGTGCCCTCTGGTTGTCCGTCAAAGACTCCTGCGACGCTCTCAACGGCCTTTGATTGATATTGCTGTATCGTAAACTTGAAATTCATATTATCTCCCACCTCGTTTTAGGACTGTAAGCTTTGATAAGTTGGTCAGCGTTAATCATCATTGCGTCAGACTCAAAGCAGCTATCACGGAACGCGACGTAAGCAGGTTGACGCTTAGCCATGTAGGTTATGGTTTGCTTGTTGATTCGTTCGTCAAAGCAGGCTATCAAATACCCGTCCTTCACAATGAAAACGTGTTTGCCCGCCACAAAATCCTCCTCAATCTTCGTGGATAATTCCATTCCTAACCCCAGCATAACTTGAATCAATAAATCCTCCGGCGTTCGATCTGGCTTAATGTTCTCGTCAAAAATTTCTAGCTGACCCTGAATATACTCATCGGGCCTCTTGTAAATTTCCTCCTTGATGTTGCTTGAATCAACGCGAAAGACTCTGAACCCCACGTCTAAATCCTTCGTCGTCAAAGGAGACTCCTCACGCAACTTTCTCCCCGCCCGTCTGATTCGCTCCTCGCCAATGTCACAAATAGTCTCATACCCCGCCTTGCGCGCCTCACTCTTTTCCCCGGTAACTTCAGGCAACTGTACGAGAATAAACTTACGCCTCCCACCATCAGCCGCATTCAACGCCATAACCGCATGTGCTGTCGTAGCACTTCCGGAAAAGAAATCCAACACTATGGAGTCGGGCTTTGTGGCAAGTTGCAATAAGTATTGTATTAGTGTTGAGGGCTTTGGAAAACTGAAACATTTTGCGCCTAGTAATTCTTCAATTTCATTTGTTCCGTTCCTAGTGTTTGCTATTCCGCTTAATACGGTTTTAGGATTGACTATTGATTTATCCTTCTCATAAAACAATATTCCCCTAGAGTTGAAAAAGAAGCGTCGGACTCGTTGGCCTTTCGTATCATATACTTTTCTACCTGCTATATAGCTCAGTATTTGATTCCTCATTGCGAAGCCTGCCTGTAACGTCGTTGGTGCTACAAGTCGTCCGTGTTCAACGCGCATTTCATCGGATAGAATATACACTTTCTCTGCGTCACCTAACTCGCCAGTAAACACAGCGTTGTCTCCCTCAAACTCAAAGCCCGCTGGAAATGTTATCTCTGAAGCTGGATTCTTGTACGATATTTTCTTCAGCGCACCGTGAACGATTGTCTCATTTTCTTCTGGGTTATCGAAATTCGGCAAACGTGATTTATCTCTAGCATACACAAGTATATACTCATGCCCTCTAGCAAAATGCCCTGCCGTTGTTCCTGTTCCTAAGTCCCACACTAACTCCGCAACAAAATTCCCGCTCCCGAAAATTTCATCGCAGATTTTACGCAAGTTTGCCTGTTCGTTATCGTCAATGCTTATGAAGATGACTCCGTCTGGGCTCAAAAAATCTCGTGCTACCTTTAAGCGGGGGTAGATCATGTTTAGCCAGTCTGTGTGGAAGCGGGCGTTGCTTTCGGGGTTGGGGAC
>CAJOGG010000162.1:0-4100 GCA_905234205.1 uncultured Synergistales bacterium
GATCAAGAACAACTAGTTCATCATTATCGAGTGCTACGGATTCGTAAGTTAATATGCTGCTCATATTGTCAGCTCCTTTTTTGCCGCATTATACCAGCAAGCATTGAGGTGATATATAATTTACAAAAAACATATTAAGGAGAAAAATTTATGAGAAAGTTCGTAGCAATTATCGCGTTGATGTTTTTATTGGTTGGTACGTCCTACGCGGAGACATTAACGGTTTTCGCGGCAGCTTCAATGCAGGCGACCATGGAAAAAATTTCAGGCCTTTACACACAGGCAAATACTGATGTTGAAATCATTTACAATTTCGATTCGTCCGGTACCCTCAAAACTCAGATCGAAGAAGGAGCAGAGTGTGATTTATTTATTTCGGCGGCACAGAAGCAAATGAATGCGCTTGAGAAATCAGGCTACATTGACTCGTCTACGAGAATAAACTTGCTTGAGAATAAAATCGCCCTGGTTGTCCCTGATGATAACCCCGCGAAGATTAATTCTTACGAGGACTTGGGCACAGAGAAATTAAAGCTCATAGCATTGGGAAATTCTGACGTACCAGTCGGAGCATACTCGCAGGAAATTTTAACTAACATGGGAATTTGGGACAAGCTAAACGACGAGCGCAAAATCTCTTTCGGGAGCAACGTCACTGAAGTCGCTATGCAGGTACGTGAAGGAGTTGTTGATTGTGGAATAATTTACGCAACCGACGCCGCTACGCATAAGCTCACGGTGATAGCTGAACCTCCTGCAGGTACTCTTAAGACTCCTGTAATTTATCCAGCCGCAGTTCTCGCTAACTCAAATAATCGTGATAAGGCTAAAGCGTTCTTAGATTACCTTCAAACTTCAGAGGCAAGAAAGATTTTCGAGTCAGTAGGCTTTGCTCCGGCAAAATAAATGGATTGGTATCCGCTTGTTAATTCGTTGAGGGTAGCGTTAATATCGAGTGTGATTGTATTCTTCACTGGAATAGCTGCCGCTTGGTACACTTCAAAACTTCCGACGACCATAAAAGGAATCATTGACGTAATTTTGACGCTGCCTTTAGTTCTGCCACCAACCGTCATGGGATATTTCCTGCTTAGACTTCTTGGCCCAAAACGATTAATCGGCGCATGGATACTTGAGAATTTCGGCGTGAGGTTATCAATGGTGTGGTACTCGGCGATATTTGCTTCTGTTGTCGTATCTTTTCCGTTGATGTACAGGACTGCTCGCGGTGCGTTTGAATCTCTCGATAAGAATTTAGTTTACTCTGCACAGATATTAGGGCTTTCCAACACATACACATTCTGGAAAATCATAATGCCATATTGCAAGAAAGGTATAACTGCCGGGACGATCTTATCATTTGCCAGAGCCTTGGGTGAATATGGGGCTACAAGTATGATTTCAGGTTACACTCCCGGGCGGACTGCTACAATCTCAACGACTGTGTATCAACTGTGGCGAACGGGCAATGACTCTCTTGCTATGAAGTGGGTGTTGATAAACTTGGCTATATCGTTCATAGTGTTAATCGCCGTGAATATCATTGAGCGTGGAAGAAAATAATGAGCCTCTATCTTGATATTCACAAACATTTTCGCGGCTTTAAGCTTGATGTTAGGCTTGACGTTGGAAATGATACATTGGCGATACTTGGAGCTTCTGGCAGTGGAAAAAGTTTAACGCTTGGCTGCGTCTCTGGGATAATCAAACCTGACGAGGGCAAAATAATCCTCAACGATAAGACAATTTTTGACAGCAAGAATAATATCAACCTCCCTCCGCAACAAAGGCATACTGGCTTAATGTTTCAGAATTACGCTTTGTTCCCAAATATGACGGTCAGGGAGAATCTATGTATCTCGCAAAAATCTAACGCGGCCGAAATTGATGACATGCTTAGCAAGTTTGGGCTTGAGCGCGTGAAGGATCTATACCCGTCGCAAATTTCTGGTGGTCAACAGCAACGTACAGCACTCGCAAGAATGTTGTTATCTCGTCCGGCCATATTAATGCTTGACGAACCATTTTCAGCCCTCGATAGTCATTTAAGATTTCAAATGGAGCGCGAATTGCTGGATGTCTTCCATAACTTTGACGGCACTTCGATTCTAGTATCACATAACCGTGACGAGGCATTTAGACTCTGTGAAAGGCTTGCAATATTTAACAACGGCCATATTGAGGTTGAGGGCAAAAAGTCTGAAGTTTTCGCGAATCCACAAACACGAACGGCGGCAATTTTAACCGGCTGTAAGAATATCTCGCGAGCTGAACGAACGGGCAAAGGAAAATTTTTTGCGACTGATTGGGGAATAGAGCTACAGTGTAACAAACTTGACGACGCTGTAAAATTTATCGGCATAAGAATGCACTCAATCACTAACGAAATTCACAACGAAAATTCTTTCGAGTGTAGAGTGGCACAAGTAATTGAGAATCCCTTCTCGTTCACAGTTATGCTAATCCCCAAGAATGCCCGTGAAAATTTGCGTCCTATAGGCTGGGAAATTGAGAAATCTTTGTGGCACAAAGTCAAGAATGAAACCGTAAATGTATGTCTTCCGCCTGAAAGTTTGTTGCTGTTGCGCGACTGAATATGTGAGAATGCTATAATGTAAACATTCATACAATTTCAACTTAAATACTTCAACAGAGGAGCGTATATCATGAATTATTACCTTGCTGTTGACATAGGAGCTTCATCTGGCCGGCATATAGTCGGCTGGAAAGAGAGTGGAAAAATTATCACACGGGAGGTTTACAGATTTCCCAACGACTTTACGAAAATCGGAGATAGTTTAACTTGGGATCTTGACGCTATGTTTTCTCACGTTAAAGCAGGGATTGACGAGGCACTGAAACTCTACCCGGATATCACGAGTCTTTCTGTGAACACGTGGGGCGTGGATTACGTGCTTATGAACGGCGACAAAGAGATTTTGCCGGGGTATGCTTATCGTGACTCACGCACAGAGAAAATAATTGATGAAGTTCACAAATTAATGCCGCTTGAAAAAATTTACTCTCGTACAGGCATTCAATACATACCCTTTAACACGATTTATCAGCTTTACGACGATTACAAGGCCGGAAAACTCGAACATGCAACGGATTTCTTGATGATGCCGGAATATTTTCTGTATAAACTCTGCGGCGCGAAATCTCACGAATACACCGAAGCAACCACAACAGAACTTGTAAACGCTTTAACGGGTCAATACGATATGGAAATTGTGAAAGCTCTTGGCCTCCCTGAAAGATTATTCCCGGAAATTGATAAGCCCGGAAAAATTATAGGCGAGTACAAAGGCATTAAGTGCGTGTTATGTGCTTCTCATGATACGGCTAGCGCGGTTGAGGCTATTCCTATGGAGGGCAACGAGATTTATATTTCTTCAGGCACATGGAGTTTGTTGGGCGTGAAACTTTCTCAACCTATAACGACTCCAGAGAGCTTAAAAGCCGATTACACGAACGAGGGCGGAGTAAACTGCATATGCTTTCACAAAAATATAATGGGCATGTGGTTAATTAACAGCTTGAGGAATGAGTTATGCCCGGGTAAACATTTTGCTGAAATTGTACGTGAAGCTGAAAACAGCAATTTTGATTTAACCGTTGATGCAAATGATCCGGCGTTCTTATCTCCTCAAAGCATGAAAGCAGCGTTTGACTCTATATCGCCTCATAAACCAGAGACAGCAGCAGATTATTTCAGGTGTGCTCACAGGTCGCTGGCGTTCACTTATGCGAAATCGGTTAACGAACTCGAAAACTTGACCGGGAAAAAT
The DNA here is from genome assembly GCA_905234205.1 of uncultured Synergistales bacterium. Taxonomy (GTDB): domain Bacteria; phylum Synergistota; class Synergistia; order Synergistales; family Aminobacteriaceae; genus JAFUXM01. The sequence continues at coordinate 3,792 of CAJOGG010000162.1, forward strand.
TATTCGCGTATATACATTGTAGGAGGAGGGGCCAAGAATAAATTTCTGAACTCTCTGACCGAACAAGCCACGCACAAAAAAGTTGTAGCATTACCGATTGAGGCGACGGCACTAGGAAATATAAAATTGCAGATGGAAGTGAATTAACGTGAAAGATATACTAACAGCACCGTTTTTAATCGAAATGATTCGCACAACAACCAACATGTATGCTCATGGCTGGGACGAACGAAACGGCGGGAATATATCGTTGTTGTTGACAGAAGACGAAATAGCAGAGTATGTTGACGTGAATAAAGCTTTGCGAAC
>CAJOGG010000162.1:4110-5527 GCA_905234205.1 uncultured Synergistales bacterium
GAACTTGACGGAAAATATTTTCTCGTAACAGGCACGGGTAAATACTTCAAGAACGTACAATATGCTCCTGAAATAAATCTTGGTCTCGTTAAAATCGTTGATGAAGGCAAAAACGCTCAATTACTTTGGGGATTGACGGACGGCGGAAGCTTCACAAGTGAATTTCCTGCGCACATGATGAGCCACGCAGCAAGACTCAAAATTAATCCGGCCAACAGAGTCATAATGCACTGCCACCCGAATAATATTTTGGCTATGACGTTCATTCACACACTTGACGAGAAAGAGTTTACGAAAAGTTTATGGCAAATGTGTATTGAGTGCATTGTAGTTTTCCCTGACGGCGTGAACGTTTTACCGTGGATGTTATCAGGCACTAACGAGATCGGAATAGCTACGGCCGAAAAAATGAAGACGGCGCGTTTGGTCGTTTGGGCACAACATGGACTTTACGGAGCAGGAGCAGATTTAGACGAGGCGTTCGGATTGATTGAGACAGCAGAGAAGGCCGCGGAAGTTTATCTCAAGATAGCAAGTTTTCCAAGATTGAACACAATCACCGACGAACAACTAAAATTAATAGCAGGCAGATACGGCGTGAAAGCACGTGAAGGTTATCTAGCATAAATTTTTAAGGAGGAATTTTTTAATGGCATCAAGAATCGTACTCAACAACATTTCTTATCATGGCAAGGGCGCAATCGAAAACATAGCACCGGAACTTAAGGCACGCGGTAAGAAAAAAGTATTCGTCTGCACTGACGCAAGCCTCGTGAAATTCGGAGTGAGCAAGAAAGTTACTGACCTGTTAGACGGCGCAGGAATAGCCTACGAAGTTTACAGCGACATTAAGCCAAATCCGACAATCGAAAACGTACAGAACGGTGTAGCAGCATTTAAGAAGGCCCAAGCTGATTCAATCGTTGCAATCGGTGGAGGCTCAGCAATGGATACGGCCAAGGCAGTTGGAATCATCATCAACAACCCGGAATTTGCTGACGTTCGTTCACTTGAAGGAGTTGCACCGACAAAAGCTCACGCAGTCTTCACAATCGCAGTCCCAACTACAGCAGGTACAGCCGCAGAAGTTACGATCAATTACGTTATCACCGACGTAGAGAAGAAGAGAAAATTTGTGTGCGTCGATACAAATGATATACCAGAGATCGCAGTAGTTGACCCTGATATGATGTCATCAATGCCAAAAGGCTTAACGGCTTCAACAGGAATGGACGCTCTTACTCACGCAATCGAAGGCTATATCACAAAGGGAGCTTGCACGATCAGCGACATGTTCCATCTTGAGGCAATAAAGATTATCAGCCATAGTTTACGCGGTGCAGTTGAAGGAACACCAGAGGGACGCGAAGGAATGGCACTTGGCCAGTATATAGCGGGAATGGGATTCTCAAACGTC
>CAJOGG010000162.1:5629-11803 GCA_905234205.1 uncultured Synergistales bacterium
AAACGTTATCGCGCAATCGGTAAAGCAATGGGCGTTGATGGTATCGACTATATGAATGATGAGGAAGCCTGCCAAGCAACGATTAATGCAGTCAAGAAACTCTCACAAGACGTTGGAATCCCGGCGGACCTGAAAGGCATTCTCAAGGAAGAGGACGTACAGTTCTTATCGGAAAGTGCATTTGCCGACGCTTGCTGCCCTGGTAATCCACGAGATACGAACGTTGAGGAGATCAAAGCGTTATATCACAGCATGATGTAAGAAAATACGGGGAGTCCACCAGCCTCCCCGATCGTTTAGACGAAATTGCAGCTATAACGAACGCTAATATTTTGAGAAACAGAATGATCTAGCTTTGAAACTTGCGAAAAATTTATTGCAGGCTTCAGAAATAGACGAGTTGTCATCAAATGCGGCATATCATTAGAGAATCACACAGAAAAAATCATGAAGTTACGTAAAACTATGTAAAAACAGAAGCCCTCATTTTCGCGAGAGCTTTTGTCTATTTTTATGCTATGTCCCCTTCGAAGACTTCTATAGCAGGCCCGGTCATGAAGCAGCGATTTTCATCGTCAACTTTGATTCGCAGGTCTCCGCCGCGTAAATGAACAAGCACGTTATGATCAAGTTTACCTGAAATTACACCCGCAAATACTGACGCAGTTGCTCCAGTTCCGCAAGCCCAAGTTTCTCCGCTCCCTCGTTCGTAGACTCTCATGTTTATCTCTTCACGCGAAATTATCTCAATGAACTCACTATTAACTCGCCTTGGAAATCGTGAATGAGTCTCAAAATATTTTCCCTCGTCAGCAAATTTTGAGTCCGGCCAAGAATTTATCCCTGCAATTTCTGGGTTATCCTCCACGAAATAAACTGCGTGGTCATTCCCAACATCAACGCCGATAAATTTCAAGTCATGCCCGTTCACGTTGATAGCCTCATTAATTTCTCCATCAAGTTTAGCTATTCCCATATCGACCGTGGCATTTATAACCTTACCTTCACGAATATCAAGCGCAATTTCTTTCACGCCTGAAGGTGTATCAATTCGAGTCCGCGTTCTGTCTTTAGGGATTAATCCATGGTCATAAACGTACTTGGCCACGCAGCGAATCCCGTTTCCGCACATTGAGCCCTTGCAGCCGTCAGCGTTGTAGAGTTGCATAAAAGCGTCAGTGCCTTCATGTTCAGGAGGAAGGATCAGGATCAGCCCGTCAGAGCCAATCCCAAAATGTCTATCAGAAATTTTACGCGCTAAATTTTCAGGGTCATTAACTTTTTCCGTGAAGCAGTTGACATACACATAATCATTCCCGCAGCCGTGCATCTTTGTGAACTTCACGCTACAGTCCTCCCTTGCTTAAAATCTCGTCAGAAAACTTCAAAGCCTTCCCAAGTTTACGCATTGCCTGTGAGAGTTCGCCATTGTCTTGCTTGAGAATTGATTTATTCTGTTTGAGTAACTCGTAGTATAAATTTTGCAGGTCGTACAAGCTTAAATGCCACTCGAATTTTTCGCTGAACAGTGTGAGTAAGTCGTTCAAGTCCTTGATAATTTGTAAGCTCAAGCCACCTACACACATTCCCGCCATCATTTCGTTCATGCAGTCGGAGAAAGCAAAGCGTATACGTTCCTCATCAGGTTTAACTTGCCAGAAATTGACGTACTCAAAATCTCGTCTCAAGCCGTTAATATCCGGGTAATCGCTCTCAAGTTTCTTAATTATTTCGGAGGTCAAAGTAAATTCCGCCGTGGTCGTGATTATTGCGGGAGGCTTTGAGCCTAACAAGGTTAAGTATTCCATAAGCTGATCATGATTCTTAACGATGGCTTTAATTTGTTCTTCGAGCGCGTGAACATCTTGCTGTAATAGTTCTGTGATAAGCCTGTGACGTGAATTATATGGGATATTATTCAGTGTGAACTGGTCATAGCCAAATTTAGCGAATAATGCCTCTTCGTTGTCCTCACTCTGGAATAACGCCTGCAACTCTTCCACTTCATATTCTGTAGGAAGATCGAGCCCGTTACATTTACAAATTCCACAAGCTATTAATGAACTCCCTTTCTTGTTAGCAGGATCTACAGCAAATAAATAATCTCCGGTTACTCCTGTTATGTTCGAGTGCACGTGAACTTTTCCGGCTGAGAAAGTTATTTTATCGTTCTCCTTAATCGCGAGAGCACCGCCCGACATATCCCAGCAGCCTTCAGAAAATTCCTGCTTGAAGTCCTCTAATAGTGAAGTTATGCCGTAATATGCAGCCATTTGCTTTAAGTCAGCGCGTCCTTGTTTTGCACGTAACTCGTAAATTTTTGCGCCGTCCTGCAATTCTGGAACGTTACTCGGAGCTTGTGCAAGTATCCTCAAATATTCCGGCTCTAAATCTACGTTGAATAAACTTTTCGCGAGTTCAATAGCTCTGGCAGCATAACGCATAATTTGTACAGGCTCAATCCTTGAAATCTCGTCAAAGAACCACCCGCAAGACGTGAACATCAACAGTGAATTTCTCTGCATTTCCAGCAAAGCCAACGCCCGGACTTTATCGTTATCGCTTAAATTTTTCCCCACGTTCTCGGCCAAGAATGCATTTACATTTTCGTCGCTTCGGTCAAGAATCACGTCTATATATCTATCTCGTATTGTCCAAGGGTTTGTGTTTGCGAACAAGTTGCTTGACTCGTAAAGTTTTGCAAGTTCATCACGTAGATAATTCATAGCATCTCTTAATGGTTTACGCCATTTGTGATGACAGTTAGGAGTCCCGGTACCGCACGAACAATCACTTCTCCAACGTTCAACGCCGTGTGCACAGCTCCATGAAGAATTCTCAATGATCTTGACTTCGCTTTCAGGAGGGTAGAATGATAAGAACTCGCCGTATACTGTTAGTTGTGCCTCGTTGGAATTGTCTAAGCAGTCTAAGCAATAAGCCAAAGCCATATCGCCGTGTTTATGATGATGTCCGTAAGATTCGCCGTCCGTAGCAACGTTAGATAAGACTGGTTGACCATGATGCCACGTGCAAAAGCTCCGCCATCATTCAAGAGTCCTCCGAACGCAATTTTCTGACTCAACACTCCATCATAGAAGAATATCGCTATGCTACGACCCGAAGGCAAATTGCATTTGTAAGCGCAACGAGTATCAACTTTAGCTCCTGATACATCTTGCCAACCTTGAGAACGCCAGCCTATAGGACGAACTGAACCAGCTTGCCACGGTGATAACACTGTGAATAAGATTCCATTTTCCGCCAATACTTCCAGCGTTTCTGTATCGACTGCACATTCAGCCAGCCACATTCCTTCAGGCATTCGCTTAAAACGTTTCTTGAAGTCAGCTATTCCCCATTTAACTTGAGTCTCTTTGTCGCGCCTGTTAGCTAACGGCATAATGATGTGATTGTAGACTTGAGCAATAGCCGGACCATGACCAGAGAATCTTTTGCTGCCTTGTTTATCAGCTTCGAGTATCGCCTCGTAACAAAGCGGGTCATTGTCTTCAAGCCATGTTAAGAGAGTTGGACCGATATTGAAGCTCATGCGTGAGTAGTTGTTGCAGATTTTTATTATCTCGCCTTGGGTGTTAAGGATTCGTGACGCGGCGTTTCTGCTGTAACATTCTGCACTGATTCTGGCGTTCCAGTCATGCCATGGGGCAGCACTCTCCTGAATCTCTACAGTTTCGAGCCAAGGATTTTCGCGTGGTGGTTGATAAAAATGTCCGTGAATACATATGTAGCGCGGCAAAATTTTCAATCTCCTTTCGTAACTAATTAATGTAAATGATTTTCTGTTAGTTAATTATACTCATTTTTGCTATAATCAACAAAACTTTTAATTCGGGAGTGTTCGTAATATCATGCTTCGTAGATTAACGCTTTTATCGCTGGCAGTGTTTGTATTTATAGAGTGGGGGCCATTAACTTGGGAACGAGCCAAGTACGGAATCGCTGCGGGAGATCCTTTTGTTCGTGAGGTTGCTTTGACGTTTGACGATGGGCCAAGAGAACATGGAATGCAGGAATTAATTGCGGCTATGGCTCCTTATAATGTTAAGGCTACGTTTTTTCTTGTCGGGAAATTTGCTGACCGTTACGGAAAAATTACGCTTATGCTTCACAGAGCAGGGCACGAATTAGCTAATCACACTTACACTCACCCCGCGTTATACAAATTATGGGTAGAGAAGATTATCAGGGAAGCTGAACGCTGTGACGAAGTTATGGAGAGCCTTGCAATACGTAAGACAATGTTCCTAAGACCACCAGGAGGCGGCTTCAACATGAACATCTTCAACGCAATGCGACGAATGAACAAAAAGCTAGGGCTATGGAGTCTCAACACCGCGGACTACACCGGAAGATCTGCCGACGAAATTGAACGTTTAGTCGTGAGCAGCGTAAGGCCTGGGGACGTTATATTAATGCACTCTGGAATGCCAAACACAGTTGAAGCGTTGCCAAGAATCATTGAGAAGCTGGAAGCAAGAGGATTCACTTTCGTTAGACTTGAGGAATTGTATTCGCGCGGACGAATCTAAGTCATGATTACCGAATCAAATTTCAGGGACGTATTAGCGCGTTTAGGTTTTACGTCGGACACTTACGAGATAGCTTACGAAAATGAAACGTTATCAATGCGTGTTGATTTTACTGCGAGAAAATTATTTTACCCTCAAGCTATACAAGGCCGTGAACGTAACGACAACTTTAGCGTCCCGGAAAATTTCGTAGTATTTGAATGCGTTGCTCGCTTGCTCGAAAAAGGTTACAGCCCTGAAGATATTGAACTCGAAAGACAATGGCTGCTTGGTCATGAATCAAAAGGTGGACGCGCTGATATTTGCGTGAGTGACTCTAATGGCAATACGCTTTTTATAATTGAGTGCAAGACTTGGGGACGCGAATTTGATAAAGCATTGAGTGATACGAAGGACGATGGCGCACAATTATTCTCCTACTGGTAGCAAGAACAATCCTGTAAATGGCTCGTGTTATATAGTTCAGATGTCAATGAGTACAAGGCCCTCACGATAAACTGCTCCGACGACGAGAACCTGAAATTATTAGCTAGCACCGACGACACTATAAAACTTTTCAAAAACGCTCACACAGTCCCGGAAAAAGTTGAAGCATGGAAGGAAACTTACGAAGCAAAAATTCACGGTGACTTGATATTCTCGAAGGATTCAACAGCGTATCAAATCGGGGTCAAGCCTTTACGAAAAAGGGATCTGATAGAGTTCAACCCGGAAGATAAAATTGTGAACAGATTCGAAGAGATTCTCCGCCATAACAACGTAAGCGACAAAGAAAACTCCTTCAACAGGTTAATAGCGTTATTCATATGCAAGTTAGTTGACGAAATCACGAAGACAGAAGACAGCGAAGTAGAATTTCAGTACAAACAGGGAGCGGACTCCTACGAGACTTTAAATGACAGACTCCAGAAACTTCACAGCGTCGGTATGGATAATTTCATGCATGAGAAAGTTTTTTATGTTGACCCGGAATATGCCGACAGACTGTTCTCAAAATACAGAGGTTCGGACCAAAAGAAAGCCATTGCCGAATTACGCGACACTATACGCAAGCTAAAATTTTATTCAAATAACGATTTTGCCTTCAAAGAGATACGCAACGAGGAACTATTCCGCCAGAACGGTAAAATTCTAGTGGAAATGGTGCAGTTGTTCGAGAAATATAGAATCGTTTACACGTCAAAGCATCAATTTTTAGGGGACATGTTCGAGCAATTACTTAATAAAGGTTTCAAGCAGAACGAAGGACAATTTTTTACGCCCATGCCGATAACGAGATTCATATGGGATTGTCTGCCTGTTGAACGATTTATTGGAGCTAATTACCCAAGAATAATTGATTACGCTTGCGGAGCCGGACATTTCTTGACGGAAGCTATAGAGGCTGTGAACCATTTCGCGAAATTTGACAAGAAGAATAACGATTGGGTACGCGATCGCATTTATGGAATTGAGAAGGATTACAGACTCGCACGTGTAGCAAAAATTTCCTTGTTCATGAACGGAGCGGGCGAGGGCAATATAATTTTCGGCGACGGACTCGAGAACAATCCCGACAAAGGCATCAAACCAAACAATTTCGATATACTCGTGGCGAATCCTCCTTACTCGATCAAAGACT
>CAJOGG010000163.1 GCA_905234205.1 uncultured Synergistales bacterium
TCAGCAATGCGTTTCTGTTCGTCACGTTTCAGCAACAGACTTTCGCCATTAGTACCGTTGGGATATAGACAATTTACGCCGGCTTTTACGAGAAATTCTGCAAAGCTCGCTACGTCCTCTTCGTTAATGCTTCCGTCTGGGTTCATAGGGGTTATACACGCGATAACAAGCCCCTTCATTCTTTTGTCGCTCATTAATAAATTCCTCCTCTAAAAATAATATTTCTTCAACAACGTCATCAACTGCTCGTGAGCTTTTCCCCAATCGTCCGGAGTCTCTGCTTCAACCGTCAAAGTTGAGTTGTAGCCAGATTCTTTCAAGGCCGCGAAAAATTCTCCGTAATCGTATGGATCGCTGACATCGGGGTAACGTCTTTGTGGGTATGCTTCAGGATAATCAATGTGAACATGATGAATATATTTCACGTAGGTAACTAAATTCTTGAAGTCCTCTTTTGACCAAAGCATGTGCCTTAAATCCGCCATTGTGAATAAATTTGCAGCGCCAACTCGTTTAATCACGTCTACAGCTTCGGGGATTGTGTTAATGTAATTGCTATACTTCGGGCCAAGTGGTTCAAGGATAAATTCCTGTCCGTTATCAGCAGCTATCTGCGACATCATGCCTGGTAGCTCAATGAATATACGTTCCTTCTGTATGTCTGACTCTTGCAAGAAGATCGTGCTTTACCGTTTCCGAGAATGATTTTCTTGATGCCAAGCTTTGCAGATCGTTCACAAGTTTTCTTGAGATACGCTTCAAGTGATTTGGGGTCAAAACCTTCCGTGAAGAACAAAGGCTCAGCAACGGGTAAGATTCTTGCTCCGGTTAAAATTGGGAAATTCTCACGCTTAACAACGTTCACGAACGCTTCAAAATCTTGTTCCGAAAGTTCCTCAATCTCGGGCATATCAAGTTCAGCAAAATCATAACCAGCGCGCTTGATGTTCTCGTAATCCTTTATGAGTCCAAAACCGCCGAATTTCATTTCGTCCCCCTATTGCTTCAAAAAAGGCACCGGCTTTACACCGGCACCCAAAAATTTTCGTTATTGCTGATTATTTCTCGGCTGTGAGAGCTTCGTACAAAGCTTTCTGGCCTTTGCTTGCTTTCTTCAGGAAATCGTCAATGATTGATTGAGTCTTTGTGCTAAAGAGAGTTTTATCAACTTCGAGAATCTCAACGCCGTTATCCTTCATGATCTTCAAGCCCTCTTCGGTCGCGGCTGGCCATACCTCTTTCTCTGTGAACTGGCGGCCGGCTTCAAGTAATGCGTCCTGATCCTGCTTTGAGAGTCCGTCAAATCATACTTTGCTAACGAAAACTGGATCGGGGATTGTGAAATGTTCTGTGAGTGAGAAATATTTGCAGAGTTCCTGTAAACCATTGGCTACGATTGCTGAAGGTGTGTGATCGAGTCCGTCAACTGTGCCCTACTGTAAAGCTATGTAAAGCTCGCTGAATGCTAAAGGTGTTCCGATTGCGCCCATTGCGTTCACGGAGTTTGCTAATACGGGGTCTTCCATGCAGCGTAATTTGAGGCCGTTTAGGTCGTCAGGAGTCTTCACTGAACGTTTTGTGTTAAGTACGCTTCTGCTTCCCATGTCGGTCCACGCGATAATTACAAAGCCGTTGTCCTCTGCATCAGCCTCAAGAATCTTTTTCACTGAATCTTTCATGACTGTGTTGACTGCTTGAGAACCGTTTTCCCATAAGTAAGGAAGTGAGAACACTGACCACATGTCATTGAACGCTGATAAATCCGTCGCTGCACATTCGGTCATTTCGATTGTACCCATGCTCAAGCCCTCAAACGTTGAAGCCTTGTCACCAAGTTGTGCTGAAGGGTAAAACTCCATTGCGAGGCGGCCTTCTGAAACCTTCCCAATTATCTCACCAAGCAAGCGCGCACCATCAGCCTGTGTACCTGTTGCAGGAAACACGACAGAATATTTCACGGGGATAGCACCGAATGAAGCACCAGCCAACGAGAAAACAAACGCAACTACCGCAAGCACTGCTAAAAACTTTTTCATAATAAACAACATCTCCTTGATAATAAAATTTAACTTTCAGAGATTCAAAATCTCATTAAAGCCTAAACCGTAAAGCCAAGCATTACAGGAACAAACGTAACCAAAAACTCAATGTAAGTTATCGCAAGCAACACTAGAATTTCAGCAATGATATACGGGATCGTGCCTTTGATAGCTTTTTCGACAGGTATTCCGGCAATCTTTGCTGTGATGAACATGCAATAACCTAAGGGAGGCGTAATATTTCCGATCGTCAGGTTGAACGCCATTATTATTCCGAAATGTACGAGGCTTATTCCAAGTGAAGCAGCTACAGGAGCAAGTATCGGGGCAATAATTATGACTGAAGCGCTGCCGTCCATGAACATTCCCATGATTATCAGCAAAATATTCACGAGCAACAAGAACGCGTATTTACTGCTTGTGAGGGAAAGAATCAAATCGTTGACTAACACGGGCATCTTCAAAGCTGTTAAGCCATAACTGAAAACTCTTGCACACGCGATTATTAATAACAACGGGCCTGTGCTATTTACTGCCTGAAGGAGAATCGGGAAAATCTCGCGGACTTTCAGAGTCTTTGTTACGAATAAGCTAACGACCAAGCTATACACAACTGAAATTGCTCCGGCTTCTGTCGGGGTCATTATGCCGCCCATAATTCCACCAACAACTACCAATGGCATACCAAGCGGAATAATTCCATCAATGATAATTTTTCGTACTTCACTCTTCTCCAGTTTTTCCGTCTGTCTTGGGAAATGCATAACCCTGTCACGCAGCAACACCACGCACATTAACACAGCACCGCATAAAATTCCAGGGATAATTCCGCCCATGAACATTGCACCGACTGACGCTCCGACCGCTGTGGCATAAACAACCATTATGATACTTGGAGGAATGATCGGCCCACAAGTTGAAGCACCGGCGATAACTCCGACCGCTTATGTTACTGGATAACCCTCTTTGACCATTGCAGGAATTAATATTCCGCCCATACATGACGCACAAACTTGAGCAGATCCCGTAATGCCTCCGAAAAACATGCTAGAAACTATTCCAGTGTAAGCAAGTCCACCAGGTAAACGACCGATTAACAACATTGCAAACTTTATGAGCTTCTCTGTGATCTTGCCGCGGTTCATTATCTCCCCTGCTAGCATGAAAAAAGGTATCGCCAACAATGGAAGACTGCCTATGCCGTTAGAGATTGATTGCGATACAGCAAGCGTTGCCATTGGTGTGCCTGTGCTTATTGATAAAACGAGAAGACTTAACACGCCCGTCATTAACAACGATACATAAATCGGGATACCGGCCAAAATAAATACAAACGTGAAGACCACCAACAAAGCTATTATCATGCCCATTGACTCTGCCATTGCAAATCACTCCTCTTCTTGTACAGGGTCATCAATAACTTTTCGCTTGATTGCCCTGATATACTCGTAAATCATTAGCCCAAAACCGATTGGTATCGACATGTAATAATACATTCTGCGAACTCGTAAAACCGTGCTCAACATTCTCCCGCGCATGGTGTAGTTATAAGAATTTACGAACAGGAAAATCAGAAAGCCTATAGTGATAGCCAAAAACACCCCACGAATAAATTAAATATGCGACCCCCACGAGACTTGATCTTATTCACAAGCACACTGAACTCCGTGTGCCCATTAGTCCTAATAGCCCTAGCACTCCCAAACATTCCCAACGCGACCAACAACGCCTGATTGACCTCATCTGCCCACAAAAACCCGCTATGAAACCCATACCGCGCCACTACACTGGCCGTAGCTATACACACGACAGCCATCAACGTCCCCGCACAAACAATGTCCTCAAACCACTTGACGACCCAGTCTATGCAGTCAAATAATTTTTTCATGATTCAATCACTGCTCCTTATCTAGTCAGCGAACTTTATGACGGACTTCACTGCTTTTCCCGAACGTGCATCAGCAAAAGCCGTCAACGCGTCCTCGTAATCATAAACCGTTATCAATTTTTGCAACTCGTCCTTAAGCTGAACAACTTTATCAACAACAGCAGAATATCCATTTGATTTTCGTACAGGTGCAGAACCTTTAGCCCCAACTATCGTTAATTCTTTGCGCATAATCGGCAATGGGTCAAAACCGTCAACTGTTCCATGATAGACGCTTCCGACTACAATACGTCCACCATGTCTTACAGCCTTGAATGTATCCTTCAAAACAGCCGGTGCTCCTGTAGCTTCGATAATGACATCAAAACCTTGTGTGCTCGAGATTAATTCTTTAGCTTTGTCCAGCCAATCAGCTTCAGAGGTGTCAAGAACGTCAATTAATCCTGTTTTGCGAACCTGTTCAAGACGTAAAGGACTTCGATCAGCTCCGACGATTTTTCCAGCTCCCATACTCTTAAGAATCAACGCGCCAATGAATCCTATAGCACCAAGTCCGAACACTAAGACAGTATCACCAGGTTTTATATCAGCTTTAATAGCAACACGGAACGCACAATTAGCCGCCTCCATCAAAGCTGCTGTTGGGAAATCTAAGTCATCTGGTATTGGGCTCAAATAGCTGTAAGATTTTGTATTTGTGACCAGCGTTTGTTCTGTGAAGCCACCAGGTATTAATACGTCGTTGAGCCCTTTGCAATAATTCTCCAAGCCATTGCGACAATACCAACATTGACCGCAGCCATGTACCAGTTCGCTTGCGACTCTCATTCCAGCTTTGAGACCGTTAGCGCCTTTGCCAGGGTCAATGACAATGCCGGAGAACTCATGCCCGAAATAATGCTCGTTTGATAAATCTCTTGTGCCATTGTACAAAGCTAAATCACTGCCACAGATTCCACAGGCTTTGACTTCTATCTTAACTGTGTCTTCTGTTACATTCAGCACTTCGTCCTCTGTGGTAAGTTCAAGTTGTCCGGGTGCTGTTAGCTTAATTTTCCTAAGCATAGAATACTTCCTACCCCCTCTTGATAATTATTATAGTTTTACATTATGGATAGGCGAATTAGAGAAAAATGCTACAATTAATCAAATATATGAATTTTAGTGTTCGATAGTCTTAGACTATTAATAACAAGGGCGAGGTGTAAATAATGACGTTGAATCAATTAATCTATTTTGAGAAAGTTGCAGAGATTGAGAACATGGGGCTAGCTGCGAATCTCCTACATATTGCCCAACCAAGTTTAAGCATTTCGATATCAAACCTGGAAAAAGAATTAAACCTCACATTATTCAACAGGGTCGGCCATGTCGGCCGACCCTGTTGAA
>CAJOGG010000164.1 GCA_905234205.1 uncultured Synergistales bacterium
GTCAAGATCGAGTCGTGTGCGCAAAAGATTCTTGATGCCCGTGCGTTGTACCCTGGTAATTCATTCGCGAGTCTGTACAATGATGACTTGATGCCCCCAGAGTTGAAGAAAGCTCACCGTGAGAATGATAAGGCCGTGTGTGAAGCTTATGGCTGGAACAAGAATATCAGTGAAGAGGAAATTGTGACGGAGTTAATGAAGCTGTACATACAAATGACGAGAGAAAACCCCCTGTGCTAGGGGGCCTCTTTTTATTTTGCCTTACGTGTGCTGCGTAAGAAGTCAACGTATACTGCCAACAAGATAACCGCGCCTTTGATGATATATTGCCAGTCTGAATTTACGCCCATTAAGTTCAAGCCGTTGTTAAGGATTCCGATTATGAGAACGCCAATCAACGTCCCGCCTAAACGTCCAGAGCCTCCAGCCATTGACGTACCACCAACAACTACTGCGGCTATAGCGTCCATTTCAGCCCCGTCGCCACTCGTACAAGTTCCGGAGTAAAGTCTGCTTGCGATTGTGATTCCTGCTAGACCAGCCATTAATCCCGAGAAGCTGTACACGAAAAATTTCACCTTGGCCGTATTGATTCCAGAGAATTGCGCGGCTGTATTGTTGCCTCCAACTGCGTAAATGTGCCTTCCTGTTCTGGTACGGTTAAGAATGAAAATCGCGACTATGAAAACTATCGTCATGGTTATAACTGGAGTTGGCACTGGCCCGACGTAACCGGCTCCCAAGAATTTCCACGCTTGAGTCATGCAACGTATAGGCTTACCTCCTGAATACACATAAGCAATTCCCTTGGCAACGTTCATTGAAGCAAGAGTTACGATAAAGGGAGGAATGTTAGTGAGAGCGATAATGGCACCGTTGAAGAGTCCGAACAGCAAGCCCGACAATAACGCAACGAGTATACCGACTATTTCCGGCATGCCTCCCCAAACTACCGTAGCAGCTCCCAAGACTCCTGACATTGCGATAATAGAACCGACCGATAAATCAATCCCGCCCAGAATAATTACGAGCGTCATTCCGCAAGCTAGCATCAAGTTTGTAGAACTCTGTCGCAAAACGTTAAATATATTCGTCTGTGTCAAGAAAGTGTTGTGAGTTGCTGGCCACAAGTACAGAAATAAAATCATTCCTGCAAGCGCGCATATAATTCCTAAATTGTCTATAAAGTATTGTTTGATTCCTCTCATGCTGATTTCTCCTCCGTTGCTAATTTCATGATTGCTTCCTGGCTCAAATCCTGCCACTTGATACAACCCGTTAATCTCCCGTCATGCATTACATAAACTCTGTCGGACATGTTGATAATCTCCGGCAATTCCGAAGAGATCATAATGATTGAGACTCCCTGCTTTGTAAGTTCGTTCATGATTCCGTAAATCTCAACTTTTGCGCCAACGTCTACGCCTCTTGTAGGTTCATCGAGGATTAAAATTTTCGGTTTGGTAGCGAGCCAACGCCCTATCATGACTTTTTGCTGATTGCCTCCAGAAAGATTGCCGACGGTTTGATTCTGACTCGGGGTCTTCGTGTTCATCTTGTCGATATATTCCTGGGTTATCTCCTCTTCACGTGAATGATTTACGCGCAAATTGTTAATGAACTCATGCAGAACTTCAATTGTAGAATTAAATCTCACACTCTGAACCAGATACAAGCCTTCAACTTTTCTGTTCTCTGGCACCATTGCTATACCGGCTTTCATTGCGTCAACAGGGGAATTGATTTTGAGCTTGGCCCCGTCAAGAATAACATCGCCAGTAAATCCAGGAGTCAATCCGAATATACATTGCATGGTCTCACTACGTCCGGCACCAACGAGTCCAGCAAAGCCGACAATCTCGCCACGTTTTACTTCAAAGCTTACGTCATTGACTCGTTTCTTCTTTTTCTTAGCGTCATCAATATGTTCACAGCGCAACACTACTTCAGTATCCTCAACATGATCCCTGACGTAATACGACGATAATTCACGGCCAACCATCATATGAATCAATTCATCACGAGGAGTTTCGCTGACAACACGAGTCCCGACATACTGACCATCACGTAAAACTGTAACGCGATCACAAACTTCATTAAGCTCGCTCATTTTGTGGGAGATATAAATTATTCCGACTCCCTGCTTTGTTAAGTTGCGCATAATGTCAAAGAGTGCGTTTACTTCTCTGTCAGAGATTGAAGAAGTTGGCTCGTCCATGACCAAAATTTTGCAGTTGAAGGAAATAGCTTTTACGATCTCAACCATTTGTTGCTGTGCTATGCTCAAATTTCCTAACAGTCCGCCCGCGTCAATTCCTAAATCGAATCTATCGAGCATCTTTTGAGCTTCACGCCTCATACTTGCGCCATCGATTCCGAACGTCCCCATAATTTCACGGCCAAGATAAATATTTTCCGCTACGGTCATGTGAGGAACTAACACTAATTCTTGATGTATGATTGAAATTCCGTTAGCTCTTGCGTCGCTGACGTTGTTAATCTCTACGGGGTGACCATTGATAAGAATCTCGCCTTGTTCAGCGTGATATATGCCACCCAAAACTTTTATAAGCGTCGATTTTCCTGCACCGTTCTCACCCAAAAGCGCATGAACTTCACCGGCCTTTAACTGCAATTCAACGTCTTGTAAAGCTTTTACGCCCGGGAATGACTTGTTTATCTTACGCATTTCCAGTAAATATTCGCTCACTTATTATTTCACCACCAATTCTTGATAATAAAAAAACGGCCTTGCTCTTCACAAAGCCGCTTCATGAATTAAATTCTATTGCCAACCGCCGTTGTTGTACTGTGCAATGTTGTCCGAGTTGATCATGAATGTCTTAATCGGATAACGTGACTCGATCTTCTCGCCTGCTGTGTACTTGTAATATAAATCTGCGATTGTTTGGCCGATTGAGATTGGGGACTGTGCGCCGGTGCCTGTAACTTTTCCGAGAGCGATGAGTGACTTAATATCGGGTGAACCATCAACGCCGTAAATCAAAGCTTTTGAACCAGCAGCCTCTGCCGCAGCATAAGCTCCAAGTGCCGTGGGGTCATTGCCTCCAAAAATTGCTACTGCTTCGGGGTGTGCTGTAAGAGCGTCAGTTCCGTTAAGGTTGCCCTGTTCCTGATTGCCCATGCAGTCTATTTGAGCTACGACTGTGAAGCCTTTGCCTTCGATTGCTTTCAAGAATCCGTTTGTTCTGTCAACAACTGATTGCATTGTAGGAGAGTCAAGCACGATTATATTTCCACCGTCAGGGCATTTTGCAATGAGGTCAACTCCACAAACATAACCGGCGTTATAGTTGTCTGAACCAGCATAAGTAACAAGATAGCTCATGTCAGCAACTTCAGTATCGAATCCGAACATAGGAATATGTGCGTCCTTCAGTTTGTCAAGAGCAGCGATAATTCCATCACGGTCAACTGGGTTCACGAACATTGCGGAAACTCCGCGGCTGATCATGTCCTCGATCTGTGAAATTTGCTTCTCGTTGCTGTTCTGAGGGTCAAGAGCTACAAGGGTATCGCCATTAGCAGTTACTACTTCTCTGATAGCATTCTCAAGAGCTACAAAGAAGGGGTTAGTCCCGTCCATGCAGGTATAGCCCAAAACTTTTCCTTCACCAAATGCTGTTCCTGAAATAACTAAACATGACATCACTACGAGCGCTAAAATCTTTCGCATTGTATATGCCTCCATATCTGAATGATTATTGTGAGTGAATTAATTATCTTACGCATGAGAAAATTTTTCAACGTTAATTTACGCCTTTAACAATCCGGCTTTAATCATTTCGTCACGCATTGCCTCAAGGACTTTACCACTTGACGGAAGAACAGGACGACACGACACGCCTACATCCATACCCATTAAGTTAGCCATGTCTTTTGTTGCTGCAGGGAAGCTAGCGAGATCCATTGAGAGTCTTACCGGGTTAAGAATGAATTGTGCTTCGAGCGCACCTTTGAGATCGCCAGCCTTGAATTTTTCGTAAATGCTGCAAACTAATTCCGGGAACACATTAGCCGTAGTACAGACTGCTCCAGCGCCACCATGAACAAGTGTTCCGAAAAGTTACGTCCGCGTGTCAATCTTATAAACTCTGCTACCCTGGTCATATCGCCGCTAGAGTCTTTCATGCCTACGATGTTCGGACAAGCATCAAGGAGTCTCATTACTAAGTTATAACTCATGCCGTAGCCGGTTCGCCCGGGGTTGTTGTATAGGAGCATTGGTAGATCGCCTACACTGTTTGCTATTGAGCTGAAGTGTTGGAATAATTCCTCTTCGGTCGGAGCCAAAAACATTGGTTGTAACACAGAGATTCCACTTGCTCCCGCAGCCTTGGCCATTTGAGCGATCCTGATACATTTACGCGTTTTTATATTGCCTATGCCCATGTACACAGGAACTCTTCCGGCAGCCTGTGAGAGAATTATCTCAAGAATGCGTTTCTTCTCTTCCTCTTCAAAAACGTAAAACTCGCTGTTGCTTCCAAATGCAAGAATGCCATGAACTCCGCCATTAATAACGAAATCAACCTGTTTACGCATTTTTGCCTCATCGACGTTCTCGTCCTTGTCAAGAGGTGTGATGATAGGAGGAATGATTCCACGAATGAAACTTGTATCCATAAAATACTGCCTCGCTTTCTAAAATTTATATGTGGGTGTGCTTAGTATAATACAAAAAATGAATGTTGAAGGAGGAATTTTATCAGTGAAGAGAATTTTGTTAGCAATGGCACTTCTTGTTACGTTATCGTCTGAAAGTTTTGCTATGAGTCTTCGTGAAAAAGTTGGGCAGTTGTTCGTGATTAGGCCTGATCAACTTGATACTAGCTTATCACTTGAAGAAGTCAACGATTCAAAAGCAGCAGGCGTTAAGACTCTTTCAACGGTAATGCAAGAAACTTTGAGGCAATATCCGGCAGGAGGTTTTGCGATTTATGGTAAAAATATTTCTGGCCCAAAACAGTTGAAGAAGTTCACGAGCGATTTAAGAAATGCATGCGAGGTTGTCCCAATAATGGCGATTGATGAAGAAGGCGGACGAGTTGCACGAATAGCAAACAGTAAGGGCTTCAACGTTCATAAGTACAAGAGTATTGAGGCTATAGGAGCTACGGGAGATTCAACAAGAGCTTACGACGCAGCCAGAACAATAGGGAAATACATCAGCGATTATGGCTTCAACATGAACTTTGCACCAGTTGCTGACATCGGAAATAGAGCTTTTGGATCAGAACCTGAACTAGTTTCAGAAATGGTAAGTGCTTATCTTGACGGCTTACACTCTCAAGGAATCATGGGCAGCGTAAAACATTTCCCAGGCCATGGAGATACACACGACGACACCCACGAAGGCTATGTAGCAGTATATAAAACTTGGGACGAATTGCTGAAGGCGGAGTTGATTCCGTTCATTGAGAATTTCAACAAAGCTGACACAGTGATGATAGCTCACATAACTATGAAAAACGTAACAAGCGATGATTTGCCTGCGACCCTATCTAAAACTCTTGTAACAGAAAAATTACGTGTAGAACTTGGCTA
>CAJOGG010000165.1 GCA_905234205.1 uncultured Synergistales bacterium
GAACATGATAACTATAACGCCAAGTTCAGCCAGACGATTTAATAACGTTGAAGGCATCAAACAGAACTTAATACCCATATAATTTTGAGTCAATGCTCCCAAAACTGCCGGCCCAAAGAATAATCCCGCCATTAACGCCCCGACAACTTGAGGCAACTGTGCACGACGTGAAATAATGCTGAAAATTTTCGTCGACAACAAAATAACACAAAGGCTTAATAGCCAATCGTAACCTTCCAAAATATTTTCCTCCTTAAAAGTTTATAGTTCATAATCGTCTTCAGACGCTTCACCAAGTAAAGCCCCGACCTCATGACGCCAAGGCATTGAAGGGTGAGCCCCGATCTTTGTACATGATAAAGCACCGCATGCAGAAGCAAATTCAGCCGCACGCCTTATGGGCATTCCCTCTCCTAACGCTACGCAGAACCCCGCGCAAAATGCGTCCCTAGCTCCAGTGTTATCTACAGCACGAATATTAAACGCATCATAATGAAAGTCTTCTTCGTCGTCGCTCTTAATGAAAATCATTCCGCCCTTAGCACTTTGAGTCACGACCAGACATTTAACGCCCTTTTCCAGAATCTCATACGACATTTCTTCTAACGTAGGCTTGTGTGATTTATGGCCTGCGTAAAAGCTCAAAGCTCGTTCGTTGAGAATCAAATAATCAATGCTCTTCCATGCGTCTTCAGGAAGTAAGAAGGGTGGTTCTGCTGATAAGAAAGTTTTGCAACCGGTTTGACGTGCAAGTTTTAGGCCAGCTGTTACGGTTTTAGGGGGGCTTTCAAGTTGGAACAATGCCGAGTCAGATCGTTCAAATATGGCTTTAGAGTCCCTGATAGCTTCTTCATCAAGCAATGAATTTGCGCCTTGTGATACAACCGTTGATGCTTCGCCGTCGTCTGTAACTGTGATAATTGCGACTCCTGTTGCTGCTTCTTTGCGTACTTGCAAGTGTGAACAGTCTACGCCGTTTTCGATTAAGACAGATTGTAAATGCCTGCCGAAGTCATCTGCGCCAACACAGCCGATCATATAAGATTTAGCGTTGAGTCGAGCTACTGCCAGTGCCTGATTTGACCCCTTACCACCTCCTGCCATTCCGAATGCTCCTCCTATTACCGTCTCGCTTTTCTTAGGACAATGTGGAGCGCGTATAACGAGATCGATATTTAATGAACCTACTATTGCAACTGTTGACAAATCTAAGCCCCCTCGGGAAAATTTCGAGTATCATAGCACAATCCGATTGTATGAGTATAAATTTTTCGCGTCGATACATGATAAAATGAACTAATTCACACAAACTTTAACAAAGGAGATATTAACGATGGCGCAACATGAAATTTCAAGGCGTGATTTCTTGAAGGGCACGGCGGCGGCTGGACTTACGCTTGGACTTGGCGGACTTGCATTTGCTGAATCAAAACCTCTCTACAAACCCGGAACTTACGAGGCAACTGCTTACGGAAATTTGAGCTATGTTACAGTTAAGTGTACGTTCAGCGAGACGGCCTTAACAAACGTTGATATAGTTTCAGACAATGAGACCCCGATATTATTCTCGCAAGTTAGGGATCAATTAATCCCGGCAATCATTGAGAATCAAGCTGGCGGACTCGACGCAATCACGGGCGCAACAAATTCATCAAGAGCAGTGAAGGAAGCTATCGCGGATTGTGTTGCACAGGCTGGAGGCGATAAACAAGCTTGGCTGAAGTCTATGATACTGATATAGCTGTCGTAGGTTGTGGCGCGGCAGGATTCATGGCATCAATCACGGCGGGGCAAAAGGGCTTGAAGGTCATCACGCTTGAGAAGGCTGGATCAGTTGCTGGAGTGAACGGCATAAAAGTTTCCGGGCCTTTTGGAGTTCATTCGAGCGTTCTTGAGGCTAAAGAGGGCGGCACTAAATTAGAAGTTGATGAAGTTTTCCAGCATGTCATGAATTACACACACTGGACTCCTAATCCTGCTTTGATTCATCGTTGCCTTGACGAGTCCAAAAACGCTGTGGAGCAACTCGTGAAGATCGGCTACAAAATGCAAGAGGCTAACTTCAGATTCGAGACTCCATTCAAAGGCGAAAAGGGCGGTTTCCATCTTATAACTAATGGACTCGACGAGCGCGTAAAACTCTGGGAGAAAGCTCTTGATGATGCTGGCGTGAAAGTTATCTACAACACTACCGCGACGGGCTTAATCATGGACGGAGATAAGGCTGTGGGATTGACTGCGCGAAAAGCTGACGGGACAAAGATAACAATCAATGCTAAGGCGGTAATCATTGCATCAGGCGGCTATCTTGGAAATCGCGACTTACAGGAAAAATTCCTTAAGACTCGTAAGCTCAACGCTGCGGCCGGCGGAAATAGTTTATGCACTGGCGACGGGATCATGATGGCAAACGATGCTGGCGCGGTCATGACAAAAACTTTTGGCTATTGTCCATGCGAATACGGCGGAACTAACACGAAGGCTTCACGACCAGCAAAACAGGACAAATACGACCAGAATTATGCGTTCAAGTTCGGGCTTTACGGAAATTTGTTGGTTGACGCAGAAGGCAAGAGATTCATCAACGAGGGATTATTATGCGATTATCCAATGAGCTACGGGTCAGAGCAAATTTTACTCAATGCTCCATGGTATGGAATAGTTGACCAAGCTTACGTTGACGCAATGAGGACAGAAGGCTTGTACAAGTACACGACGGCCAAGGGAGCTAACGAGCAGAACTGGTTCATCGGGAATTATTTCAAGGGCCGTATTCTTGATAAGTTGCCTGAAGACATTGAAGAAGGACTCAAAGAAGGCTGGTTGGCAAAAGCTGATACGATTGAAGAACTTGCGAAGGCATTTGGACTCACTAACCTTCCTGAAACTGTCGCGAAGTACAACGAATTTTGCGATAAGGGAGTCGATGAGGAGTTCGGGACTTCACCGTGGTACTTGAGCAAGATCGCTAAGGGGCCGTTCTACGCTGTACAGTGTGAGCCATCAGCATGGAGCACCTTTGGAGGGATTCGTACTGACGACCAATTAAGAGCATTGAAGAGCGACAACACGCCCATGAAAGGTTTGTATGTGGTTGGAACGGACAACGGATCACTTTACTACAGCCCGTACTACGATGTCGCAGGGTTCTGCTATGGCTTGTGCATTGACTCAGGCTATATCGCGTCATTCGAGGCAGCTAATTATATTGGCAAGTAAAAATTTTGTGGCACTGCGGGAAATTCTCGTGGTGCTTTATTATTCTACGTCAGGATATCTCCTTCGAGTCAGTCTAGCAACCTGAATCCCAACTTCATAGAGAACATACAGCGGCACTCCTAACGCAACCTGACTCACAACGTCCGGCGGCGTCAATATCGCAGCAAGAACGAATATTCCAAGCAACACATACTTACGAGTCGAAGCTAACATGTGATAATTCGTGAGGCCGATTCTCGTCGTGAGATACAGAGCCACTGGCAACTGAAACGCGCAACCAAATGGAAGCACAAAGCTGAACAAGAACCCCACATATTTATCAAGCGACAACAACGGAGTAGCGAGTCCTGTCCCCTGAATCAAAAAGAAATCAACCGCCAGCCAATACACAGCCTTATAACAAAAGAACACCCCGGCCAAGAATAACCCAAGCGCAATGAAGAACAATCCGCGGACTTAATGAAGCTCCATATCTGCCAGATTATCACAGGGCTTGACACAATGACAGAAGCAATTATTGCTACTTTGAATTTAGTTATGAAAGCCTCTGACATCGTGGTGTAAATTATCTGTATGCCCTTTGCCTGAATCGGACTCGTTATCCATAACATCAGGTAATCAATCAGGAACCCGAATATCACGCAGAAAGCTACAGCTACCGACGCTAGGGAAATTACGAATACTCGCCTAAGTTCGAGCAGATGAGTTAGAAGTGGGGATCTTGCCTCGTTGCCCTCCGCCATGATTATATTTTCACTTCGTCAATGATCTCTACAGGTTCTTGCTTTTTGTCCTCGTTTGAGTCTTTTACCTCGTTCTTGAAGTCCTTAATGCTCCTCCCGAGAGCTTTGCCTATGCCTGCGAGTTTTCCACCACCGAATAATACTAACGCTAGAATGATGATTAATAGAATTTCTGTTGCTCCAAGCCTCATGAATATACCCTCCTGAAAAATTTAGCCCAATGAATCTTTCTTGGCCTCGTCAATATTTTTGCTTAACTCCTTGTTTACGTCGCTGAACTCGTCTTGAACTTCACGCAAACTTTTTGTAACGACGTCTTTGTTTTCGGCTATTGTATCATTAATTTCTTTGCGGACAGTTTGAGCTTCATTGACAAGTTCTTCCCAACCTGACTCTGATTTTATTTCCCTGATTAATCCCCGTACGCGTCTTACGATTCTTCCGAGCCAACGAGCAACTTTCGGCAAGTCCTGCGGACCAACAAATACATAAGCGATAACGAGAATCAGAATCACTTCAGAAAATCCTATGCTGAACAGATAAATTTCTCCCTTCCATGCAAGAATTACTCACGAAAACATTGTAGCATTAACAAGAAATAAATTGCAGTAAGTTTTTCTTGACAAAAGTTTATTCATAACGTAGAATTGCGCGCCTGGAAACTAAAATTTTCAGGAGGTTTTACTGAACATGGCAAGACAAATGGTTTATGGCATCAATGACAGACCACCACTTCTAATTACTCTCCTTTCTGGAGCACAACACGTTTTAACACTTTTCGGTTCCACAACGTTAGTTCCTTTAATATTCGGTCCCGCGATGGGAATGGACGCCCTACAAATTGCTTCATTAATATCCTGTGTATATTTCGGAATGGGTGTCGCAACTCTCATTCAGACCAGCAAGAGGCTCGGTTCCGGACTTCCAATAGTACAGGGATCGAGCTTTTCTTTTATCCCAAGCGTTATGACCGTAATAGCTCTGTACAAAGCTTCTGGCCCTGAAACAGTCATGCAGTATTTAGGCGGAGGCTTAATCGCCGGCGGAATTATCTTGTCAATCATTGGCTATAGCAAGATCGTTGGTTATATTCGCAAGGTTATTACCCCTGTCGTAATTGGTCCGGTAATCATGGCAATAGGTTTTTCACTCGCTGGAACTGCTGTACAGGGTAACGCTGCTAATTATTGGCCTGCGTCTCTTGCGGTAGTGATATTGATATTCTTATTTAGCCTCGTGCTAAAGAATCGTTACATTAACATTTTCGCAATATTGCTCGCTATCGTTATAACTTATTGCGTGTGCTTAGCCTTGTCTATTAATGGCGTATTCGGACCTGAACACCCTGCTTATATTAATCTTGCATCAGTGAAACAAGCACAATGGCTTAGAATTTCGATTAATAGTCTCTTGCCTAAAGAAATCATAAAGGATATAGCAAAGGAAATGGTATTTCCGTGGGGCGTGCCTAAATTCAGCCTTATGTCATTTGCGGCGTTACTAGCAGGATTTTTCGCAACAATGATTGAGTCAATCGGAGATTATCATTCAGTCTCTTATGCGTCAGGCGTTAGCGATCCAGATTCAGAAACTATCAGCCGTGGTATCGGAGCAGAAGGACTTTGCTGTGCATTGTCGGGCGTGTTTGGTTCAGTCGGCACAACTTCATACACTGAAAACATTGGTTTAATCGGATTAACAGGCGTTGCTTCACGTGTGGTTGTGAGAACTGGTGCAGTGATATTAATTCTCATGAGCTTTGTAGGAAAATTAAGCGCGTTAATAGCCACTATGCCTTCCCCGATTATCGGAGGGGCTTACATAGCTTTGTTCGGGACGATCGGCGCGATGGGTATTCAAGTTTTAATGCGTGCAGATATGAGCAGTCAGAGAAATATTTTAATCGTGGGATTTGCTTTCTTGATGGCTCTTGGCCTTCCTGGTTGGGTTGAAGCTAATCAGACTATATTCATGAATCCCGAGAGCAGTCAGTTAATGCAGACTTTGGGCGGAATGATTTGGGCAGTACTTAAAACTCCTATGGCAGTAGCGGGAGTGTGTGCAGCTTTATGTGACTCTTTGATCCCTGGAACCGATGAAGAGCGCGGAATTAATGTCCAACCTAAATAATCATAGATAAAATTATGCCCTCGACGTAATGCCGGGGGTTTTTTTGTTATATTTTCGCAATAATCTCCGCTAATTTTTCGGGGCTGTCATTCTCATTGAAGGCATACGAATTTTTCGCGAGCTTTACAAATTCTTCGGCGTTTTTCTCCTGATGATTATCTGCTGCTTCGGGCCAAGGTATCGTGACTGTAGACATTCCCCACTCTAAAGCTTCGGCAAGCGTTGACCCTCCTGACCTACATACGAGAATATCGCATATTGAGTAAAAAGGATTCATATCCCAGCTTTGAGGAATGAAATGTATGTTGCCCTCGTCTTTGCGTTCATGCGACAGAAACACGAATTCAAATTCTTTGCACAAATCCGCAGTCTTCAAGAGCAAGTTACTTAACGTTTCACTAGCAAGAGATCCGCCAGTTATGCCTACGATTTTAGCGTTGACGTTGAGATCAAGTCCAAGAGTCTTGAGTGCTTCATCGCGAGAAATTCTCACAGGCTCTCTAGCTGGAATGCCAACATACGTGAAATCATTTATGCCTTCACAGACTGGCCAGCCCGTTATGATTTTTACGCCTTTCTTTGCGGCTTTACGAGTAACTTTCCCGGCCACAGCGTTTTGTTCATGCAAAGTTACAGGAATTTTTTTGCGTAATGCGGCCTTCAACGGAGCGTATGACACATAGCCACCGAATAAATAAATCTCGTCGATCTTGTACTTTATAATATACGTCAACGTTTGAATGTACGATGTAAGCACGCTAATAGAACGCGTCAATATCACAAGAAACGACTTCACGCCCAACGGCGAACCTTCAATCGCTAATTTCAATGGCTCAATCCCAAGCGCATTATAAATTTTTTGCTCCATTTCACGTGCGCCACATGCCCAATAAACATTATTTCCCTCGTCGCGCAACTTCTTACCAAAAACTATTCCCGGAAGAATATGACCTCCAGTTCCGCCTGCTACAACCAAAATATTTTTACTCATGTTTCTTCTTTCCTTTCTTGATTTTTGGTTCTTCTCCAGTATCGTCTAATTTTATGCTCATCAATAAACCTATCTTGGCCCACATAAATACCATAGAACTTCCCCCAGAACTTATAAACGGCATGGGTATTCCTGTCAACGGCATAAGCTTTGTAACGCCAGCAACGTTTACGAACATTGGGAATATCACCGAAGCTGTCAGCCCCAGCGCAAGGCACTTAGTGAATGGTGTCTTAGCCTCAGTGTAGACGTAATACGCTCTCCATGTCCACAGCGCATATAGCAACATCAGCGTCAACGTTCCCACTAGTCCGAACTCCTCACCTATTGCCGGAAATATGTAGTCGCTCGCAGCCTCAGGCAAATACCGCTCCTCCTGAAGGCCTCTGCCGATTCCGACTCCTGTTACTGAACCGTTCGCAAACGCCACAAGCCCCTGTATGATCTGAAAGCCTTTGCCCATAGGGTCATCCCAAGGGTCAAGAAACGCTAAAAGCCTGCTCATCCTGTACGGCGCAACCAGAATCAGAATACCTACTGCCACAATTCCGAAGCCCATTCCGATTAACGGGTACTTCCACCCTCT
>CAJOGG010000166.1 GCA_905234205.1 uncultured Synergistales bacterium
TAGCTTTCTGGGAGAGTACAGAATGTCAAATTTCCGCAGAATGATTAAGGATTGAGCGACGGACAACTCTGAAATAAATTCCGTCCACTGGTCAGGCCACGTGCTGATGAGACCAAAATTTCACAAAAAGGAATGAATTATTCATGCTAGTTAGAGATGGGATACCATACTACGCCGTTGAATCAAGTGAGTACTCTAAGCGATTACGCGCTATGGTGAATAGTACGCCATGCTCATTGAGTACGGATTTGAAAGCTGATGAAGCAAATCGTAAAGCGTGTTTAGCGCAACTCCGGCTTGCGGAAGATGAACTTGATGCCTGTGTGCATAGAGAAGGTAAATATGCGAATTTGACGGAAGATGAGCACTACGACAAACTTGTTGAGCTGGATCAAGTAATAGAAAATCTTAACTGGAAATATTTTTTTTGGGTTAAGGTACTTACTCCGCCTAAAGAGGAAGAGTTTCTTTCAGCCGATGAGCGCGAACAATATGAAAGTATCTGCGAGAGGTGCAGAGACGCTCTTTGGGAACGCAGGGTATTTGGAACCCCTGCATGGTTCAGAATTGAAAAGAGTGAAGAAGAGCTAGATAAGCTTGACGAGGAGATTAGTTTTCTTTTGAGAGAAAAGGATCGTTACGAGCTCATACGTCGCAAGCGGTATTACGCTGAATTAGACCGTCGTCGCAGGGAAATGGATTAGGGTCCTGAAAAAATCTGAATAGGTCGAAACGGGGCTTAGCCTCGTCTACTAGTTATGCTAGTACTGATGAGACCATTAAGGGGGAATGAATTACCATGGATGTTATTTATGATTACTACACGGATGGGGAAGCTAGCGTTGTAAGCGCTGAATATGCACTTGATCAATTCAAGGATCGTTTGTGGGAAACAGAGGGGGTTGAATTTTACCTAGACATTCTTGCAAAAGTTTTCAATCCTATGTATCAACCTTGGCTTGAAGATCGCGCTGATGAATTTGCTAATGAAGAAGGCGTGTATTTTCTTGATGAAACTACCAGGAAAGAACGGGCTGAATTTGTCCGCCAAATGTTTGCCATAGACTACTACGATTATTACTTGGAGTGGAAATGTAAGTATTTTTGGGAGGAAAGACCATCAACTGTAATGCCAGGGCCTAAAAATGGTTCGCTTGCGCATCAACTTAAAAACGGGCCATTAACAAATGTGTGGTGGGATTGTCCTCCTTCACTAGCATTGGAGGGTGCGTGGTGGAATTGTCCGCGTTCACGAGTTCGCTATTCCTACTATCCCTACTAATTAACAGGCCGAAACGGGGGCAACCCCGTCTACTCGTTAGGCGTGTACTGATGAGGCCAAATTATCAAATGAAGGGAATGAATTACCATGGTGATTGATAAAAAGATCGTTAAGAGATGGGATGCGCTAGGTAACAAAATAAAAGTTCTAGTTGAGGTTGCTAGCGAATTAGCTGACGTTACGGAAGCTAGAGAAATGTGCGTGGTAGGCGATTTGGAGAATGCTTTAGCCCATATCGAAAAACTTAGCGATTACTTTGAGGCTAATTTCCCCGAAGTCGTCCAACAAGCGCGAGCTGTAACTACGAAGCGCGACCCGTCGAAACTGAGCGTGAAAAATCAACGAATAGGTGAGCGCATTGAAGCTCTTATGACTCGGGCTGTGCCTGTGTTTCCGTCGGTAGCGGTGTGAGGGGGAATGAATTATCATGAAATTAAGAGCATATAAAACTGCGGCAACCAGCGATTATCTGACAAGACTCCGTGAAGTTGCTGAAACGGCGCCTTGTGTTAAGGGGGCCCCCTCAAACGGAGCTCAGGAATGTTTTGAGTATCACCTGGCCAAAATGGAGGATTTAGCCTTTGAAATTGATAGTTGCCTGAATGGAAAGAGTATAAATTCCACGTTGCCTAAAAAAGAGTTGTTTGAAATGCTTGTTCATCTCGAAAAACTACGGCAAGCACACGCATGTAAAGCGCAAATATTCGCACGTAACCTTGGAAAAAGTTGGAAATATATTTAGCCAAAGGCCGAAACGGGGATTAGTTCTTCCCCGTCTATGAGTAGAGCTCATACTGATGAGGCCGCCCTAATGAGGGGCTGAATTATCAGAAAAAATAAGAAAGTAGGAATTTTACCATGACACCTGAAGTGTGTAAAGTAAAGATTGAAGAGCTGGAAGAACTCCAGGTCAGTATTGCGCAACGTATTAAGGAACTCAGAGACCACGCTGGACTCGCTATCGGGTTCTATGAACAGTTAAGTTCTGCTAAAGACGATATCCTCCGATTAATGGAAGATCGTTTTGATGAAGATGACGACGATTCTGTGTGGTGCATCATTACTATGCTGCGTGGATTAGAGGACGCGTGCATAAAGTTTCTCAGGCCTCGCCAGCCGGCATGAAGGGTTAGCGAGTTATTGAAATCTGCCCCATTACCACGCAACTCCCGGGGCTTTGTTTTCTATTAGGCATTATGAAGGAGATTTTTGCCATGATAAATTTGCGAGAGATTTTCAAGGGCCTGGATAGCTTTCAATATTTCAGAGACGCTGTCGGGCAAAAGAACATGGATAGGTTGAATAATTTCAGCTTTGATATGTTGACGATGCTTTATTGCGCGGAACTAGCATTACAAGCGTTACTCGACAAAGAAGGGTCGGACGGCTCAATTGATGAAGAATCCGCCGAACTTGTGCTTGAACATATAACAAGATTAATTAACCGTGTTGAAAGAACTATGGAACCGAGGCAAAACGAATGAAAGGGGGGTACTTCTATGCACAATTCGAGAAAATTTTATGTGAGTTATCAGAATGATAATGGCAAGGGCTGTATCATGATTTACGTCGGCAATTTTTTTGGTGGAAATAGGCTTAGCGTTTCTGATAGATTTCTTAAATTCGTCCGTTCTCACTGTACACATGAACAACAACTCGCTCTTCTTGCAGCTTTGGAGGAGGAGAAAATGATACATATAGGAACGGCCCGTGAACGCATTGAGAAAAGCATAAAGAAACTCGCAGCTAAGCTGTGATTTCGACTTGCCGCTTCAATACAAATATCTAAATCTGGTCTTTGTGCTGATGATGGCATATTAATTCCTCCTCTCTTAGAAATTCATGTTGATTCTACCAGTGGAGGACAAATTTAATCATAAAGGAGAAACATATGAACAATTTACAGTTATTCGAACACGAGAATTTCACAGCGCGCACTATTGAGGACAACGGAGTAATCTGGGTTGTCGCAAAAGACGTTGCACAGTCACTTGGATACAACATTGACGGAGGAATGACAAAATACTTCGCACACGTACCGGATTTATGGAAGGGGGGAAAACGGATTTCCACCCCTGGAGGCGAGCAAGAAATGTTGTGTCTCACGGAGCAAGGTTTGTATTTCTCCCTTGGACGTTCTGACAAGAAGGCCGCTCTGCCTTATCAAATGTGGATTGCGGGGGAAGTCGTTCCATCAATTCGCAAATACGGGATATACGCAACGCCGGCTAAAGTGGAAGAGTTTTTGGCTAACCCCGATAACCTCATAAAAATCTTGCAGGCGTTTAAGGCTGAGCAAGAGAAAGTCAAAATGCTGACGGCCAAAATCGAGTCAGATAAGCCTAAAGTAATATTTGCAGACGCAGTTGACGCGAGTAAGGATAGCATACTTATAGGAGTGCTTGCGAAAATCCTGACCCAGAATGGGATAAGCGTCGGGCAGAATCGATTGTTTGCCTGGTTGCGTGATAATGGTTTCTTGATGAGCTGTAAGGGTGAACGCTGGAATGCCCCACAACAAAGTTATATTGAGCAAGGACTGTTTGAGGTCAAGAAGAGTGTTATTAATGACCCGAACGGCACGACGAAAGTAACTCATACGACAAAAGTTACAGGTAAAGGTCAGATTTACTTTGTCAACGGGTTCTTAACAGGAAAATTCAAGATATAAGGTCTATTAAAATGGAAGGAGA
>CAJOGG010000167.1 GCA_905234205.1 uncultured Synergistales bacterium
GAATCGGGCGTTGTTGTGAAAGCGTATGACCACATGGCAAAACTTGATAAATCATGCTCTTCAATTAGCACTGGTGCGCTTCCATATAACATAGCCAAAATAGCGTGTGATGCTTGTAAGGTTAAACTTGAAACACCTGAAACAACATTCACTAAATTTCCTAATGGACAAGTTACTTTAGGTGTGTATGCAGAGAATGACATTGAGACTTATAGAGACGTAATAGCTTGGATAGCTCAAACCTGTTGCTGCTTTGTTACTGCTTCAAGGTCGGGCGGCATTCTCTTTAAGTCTTATGATGGAAATGTGGTAGACACAATTGACGCTGAACACAGATTTACGGGCTGCAGCTTCTCGGATTTCTCAACAAGATACACTGGAATGTCTGTAGTAAATATTGAGAAACAAACCACAAGTTATTACGCAGTATCGCCTGATGATGGTTTAACTTACAACCTTGGCTCAAATCCATTTCTGCAAAACCATATTTCACATTCCCTAACTACCATGAGGGAAGCTATCCTAAATAAGCTGGCGGAAATTGATTACGTTCCCTTCAAAGCAACGTGTATTGGTAACCCCGCATATGATCTTGGTGATGTGTTAGTGTTCTCGAATGGCATAGCAGACGGCACAAAACGTTCTGTGATCACTAAATACACTTGGAATTATGGTCGCGATTATGTCATGGAAGGTGTGGGCAAAAATCCCGCATTGGCCACTGGTCATAGCAAGAGCGATAAGAATATATCTGGCCTTATTAGTCAAACTGTCTCTAATGAGCTATTTAGATATACAGTACTGAGAAATGGACAAAGTATTAATATCGCTGACGGGGAAGCACGGTCTATCATTTTCACTCGTTACTTGATGTCATCGCCCTCACATGTGAGATTTAATTTCGAAGTTCTGTTGACAGTTACGCCTAATGAATCCACCACAAATTTAGCTGAGGTAACGATCGAGAATAACAACACATTAAAATTGACTCCAACGCCAGCGCCAAATTATGTTATGGTCAGAGCGTTCTATAAAGCTGACGGGGAAGAAATTGTTACGCGTTATCCGATCGAGACATGGGGAGCAGGTAAGCATATTCTCACTTTGCAATATGATTTAGATCATGACAACACTTTATCTCACAGCTTCGATTTATGGTTAGAAGTTAATGGTGGAAGTGTGGATATTGCGATAAATGATGTGTATGAAGTAATTTCATCAACTGGATTAGCGGCTGATAATAACTGGCAGGGAACATTCAGAGCTGACGACGGCAATTTATATGTAGTTAGAGATGGACAAGCATACAAAATCCCTGACAGCATTAATATTTATCAATACCCGAGCAAAACATTCTACGAAGCTGACGAAAGCATAAATTATACGGGCCTAGTTGTCAGAGCTATTTTCGGTGACGGTACATACACAGATATAACGCAGTCTTGTGTGATTAATCCTGTAGAAGGAAGCCCATTTGATCCCACTGATGATAGCTATGTGGAAATTTACTATACAGTCTACGATATTGAATATGCGACGGGATTTTATCTTACTCAAAATTATGTTACTGGCTTAAATATCACGCCTCCAACCAAGATTAATTATCGCAATGGTGAAATCCTTGACTATACGGGATTAGTCGTGAATGCTATTTACAGAGACGGAACGACGCTCAATGTTACAAACTATTGCACCATAACCCCAGCAGAAGGAGAAATTTTTAATGGCAATCAATAAAGTAGTTTATGGGACAACAACTCTTTTAGACCTTACGAGCGATACTGTTAGTGCAGCACATTTAGAAACAGGGTACACCGCCCATGATGCAAGCGGCGAAGTTATTGTGGGCACTCTGAATCCAGGCGGAGCAAGTCCATCAGTCCAGACTAAAACAGTTACGCCTTATACGACTTCACAAGTTATTACCCCCGATTCTGGTTATGATTATCTCTCACAAGTTACTGTGGCAGCTATTGCTTATACAGAAACGGCAAATGCTGCGGGTGGAGTTACAGCGACTATAGGAACGGTGGCTCCCTAATGGCCGTTAATCATGTTATCTTCGGGGCACAAACATTAATCGACTTGAGAAATGATACTGTTGAGGCCGATAAACTTCGGAGCGGATATACAGCTCATGATGCTGGTGGTAATTTGATTACAGGAACTTTAGTATCTGCTGCTTTGGACCCCTATGTGTATGAACATAATTGCGGGTATATAGCGAATGGACGGTGGATTTATGAGAATCCCACACAAACTTATATCGATATTTATGTGGTGGAAGCTAATCACAGATATTTCATAACTTTAGGTGCTGAAGTCGGTACGCGTTTTAGGGCTATGTTCACTACCACGGATATATCGAAGAAAACTTCAGGAAGTGTTACAGGCTCAACTGTCATTAATACAGATAATCCTGCAGAATTTACAAACGTGATTTATACGCCGTCTTCAAACGGTTACATAGCGATCGGTAAGGACAATGTCGGGAAATCAGGACTCAAAACGTACGTGTACGATACAACATTAGCTTGGTTATAGGAGGTATCCGGTTAAAGTTGTTTATGATGATGGACACAGTATTCAGGAAGGATATTTTTATCTGAATGCTATTTTACTCTCAAGAATCTCAGTTACCACACCTCCCACACATCTCACATATAAACCTGGAGAAATTATAGACTATTCCGGACTCGTGGTTACAGCAGAATATTCTGATAGCTCAACTGCTAATGTTACAAACTCATGCACTATTACTCCTGCCGCGGGCAAAGCGTTTGTCCCAGGTGTAGATAATTCTGTAACTATCACATATGAAAATCAAAGTACAATTTTGACTTTGAATGAAGCAGTTATTACAGGTCTAACGATTGTTTCGCAAAATCCATGGGAGATTGCCGCTATATGGTCGGATGGCTCCTATACAGATGTAACGGATTTATGCACATTCACTTATGACGGTAATACAGTCCTTATAGAATATGATGGCTTCTCTATTACAGGCGAATTAACAATTGAATCCACTGATCCATTAAGCGTTATCATGGAATACTCAGACGGCTCGGAATTTGATGTTACTGAGGATTGTCAGATAACCTATAATGGCTACGAAATTATCGTAGAATACGAAGACTTAATAGTCAGTACATGGTTAGTAGCATCTAATCTTCAAATTGTTACGCCACCCACAAAGACTTCATATATCGCCAATGAAGAAATAGATTATTCAGGAATTGTTGTGAAATACGTTCACAGCGACGGCTCAGAGCATGACGTTACTAATTACTGTGATTTCGATCCAGCTTCGGGGACTGTCATCACACAAACCACATATGCCACAATTAGCTGTGCGCCACCATTAGAGCCTTATGTGTATGATCAAAATTCAGGTTATATTAATAACGGCATTTGGCAAGTTGAGAATCCTACAGGAACTTATATTGATATTTATGAAGTGCAAGCGGGGCATAAATATTGGCTAACATTAGGTGCTACGGTAGGCAGTCGTTTTAGAGCTATGTTCACGACGACGGATATATCACAGGCTAGCTCAAATGTTACAGGAACATCAATAATTAATGCCAATAATCCAGCAACTTATGCAAGCGCAACATACACACCTTCTTCAAACGGTTATATCGCTGTGGCTAAGGATAATGTGGGAGTATCAGGCTTATATACATATCTCTTTGATACAAGTGCCACAAGCAAAACTGAGAGTGTAACGCTGCCTTTAAGCGTCGCAACATTAGCTTCTATAGCCGTTACAACAATGCCAGACCAAACAGATTATCGTGATGGAGCCGCTATCGATTTCTCTGGAATTGCTATTACTGCCACAATGTCAGACGGCGGCACAAGACCTGTTAATGCTGAGGACTGTACATTTAGTCCTGTAGAAGGGACCGCGTTTGATTCTTCTTCTCCGGTTGTTACAGTTTCTTATGAACTTGGCGGAATTATTGCTTCTACAACATTTGAGCTTGGATTAGTCGCATTGACAGGCATAACTATAGGGACATTGCTTCAATCAAATTATGGTTATGGAGAGACATTAATACTTGATGGAACTCCCGTAACAGCAAATTATTCTGATAATTCAACGGAAGATGTAACGTTAAGTAGTGGAGTCAGTTTTTCTCCAGCATCGGGCACTTTGGTTACAGTGAACACTGATACTACAATCACGGTGACATATACAAATGCTGCGGGTGAAACGGCAACAGAAATTTTCAGTATAACGATTACACCATCAAAATTAATTGGGATAATGGTAACGGCGCCAATAAAGACTAGTTATCAAATCGGTGATACCATAGATTATACGGGTTTACAAGTTTTTGCTGATTATTCCAATGGAGCTCAAATAGATGTTACAGATGAAGCAACAATGTCTCCTCCAAATGGTATAACACTTACTAATAATATTCTAATGACAGCCAGCTATGGTGGGTTTATTGCTGCATTGAATAATCCTCAAGTCACGTCTATTCAAGAATTAAATCATTTTGAGCTGGATAAAGTAACTTATATAGACGCGGACATTTATTACGGGTATACCAACAAATATCCATTCTTCTTAACAAGATATACCGAGCAGAAAAACGGGTGGATTATAGAGCATGGATTTGATGAATTTAGGCCAAAATCTTACCGTGCTTGGAGTGTGCAATTTAATCAAGGTACGCCTGCCGCAATGGAGTTGAGTAGAGAGGCATTTTATTCTGGTGGCTGGTTCTGGTTTGATGGTGATGATAATAGTGGCTCAAGAGGAGCTTCAAGGTCTAAAGTCGTCGTCAATACCCAAGAAACTTATCGGCTAATATATGAAAATTATGGGTATCATAGTTTTTCAGTGGGGGATTTAGGAATAGTGTACATATCAGATTTAGGAATTCCAAGTTCACATAAAATTGCTAACAGCGGTGCTTTGGGATATACTTCTGATAAGTCCATGATGAAGTATACTGATTTGTCGGGCTACCAGCTTAATGATGAGAATGATTTAACACTTAAACTGGCATACACAACCTCATTGCACTCATCCAGCGATTATTCTATGTTTTTGTGTAACAAGAAGGAAAACTATTCTATTACTCCCGTATCAACATATAACAGTCCCACATCTTGCAAGATTAAATTAAGAAGTAACTCCTTTGTCGCATATAAACTGCCTACAGATGATACGAATGGATGGCAAAGAATAATGATGATCCAAAATTTAACCGGGTATGGAGCTTTGGCATTAAAGGATTATTCTAACGTGCTTTTCTGGGGGAAAAACATAGTCAAAAATTTCGAAGGAAATGATTGTGCGAAGGATGTCTTGATGTTAGTGTATTCGGTAAGCAACGGAACATTAAGCGCGACAGTATTCAACGTATTATTACGAGACGCTTTAATTCGTATCAAGGTACCCGTAAAAATATATGTAGCTTCAGAACCGACCAAAACAATTTATGCCGAGAACGAGCTCCTAGATACTACAGGGTTAGTAGTTAAAGCAGCATATACAGATGGAAGTGAAGAAGATGTTACAAATTCTGTGATATTATCTCCAAATGCTGGTAGCAATATTATCCAGGATTCTACAACAGTCGAGGTTAGTTACACAGAATCTGGAGTGTATTTGGAGACGGAATTTACTGTGATTATTGGCAGAGTTCAAAGTTTATCTGTAGCATTTTTGCCGGCCTATTCTGATCCCAATGGAATGGATTGTTACAATAGAGCGGGACGAAGGTTATACTACACACCAGGAGAAGATTTTACAGTAACTGCAACAATGATTGACGGAACGACGATTGATGTAACCAATGATTGCGAATATTCCCCTTCAAGCACGACAAGTTATGGTAGTCCTGTTTGGAATTACAACGATACTGTCGTTACAGCAACTTATACCGCAGGAAACACGATCACTATACCTATAGAATTTCCTAATAACTATAAATTTGCCCCATATACTATTACTCCTCCCACAAAAACTAACTATAGAGTGGGAGAAGCTCTTGATTTAACAGGTGCAGATTTGCAAAGCGGTTTTACTTATACAAATGGTGATTTATTGTCTGAGGACTGGCATGCAAGAATATCCAATTCTGAAATAATTGGGGACTTTAAGGGCGTCAATGAATTTGAAGAATCATATGGTGCTACTCCCCAAATAATAACTGAAAATACATCGCGCATATGGTCATATTTATATCTTGAAGACGGCGAATATGTGTCAGCGTATTTCGATATAACAGTAGCTACACTCCGGTCTATCGCAATCACTCCTCCGACAAAGACTACGTATATCATTGGAGAGAATATTGATTATTCTGGCATTATAGTCACAGCAAATTATTCTGACGGCTCAAGTGATGATGTTACAGCAGTTACAGCAGACACACTAACCACAATAACCGTTTCATACACGAATATTGGTGGTGAGACGGCTACAGCAACATTCGAAATCACAATTTAACTTTCGGCTCACTGGTCCGGAGGTTTTTAAGGAGGTGAATTGATGAGCCTTCAAGAAATTATCAAGGTTGGAAATTTAGCAGGGGGAACGATTATGCTTATTCTGCTGATGTCGCTAATACAGATTAGTCCGTTGAGGTTGAATCCATGGGATAGGATATTCAGGTGGCTTGGGAGAAAGCTGAACTGTGAAACAGATGCTGAGCTTATAGGACTTCGCGAGCAGCTTCAAGACCTGTGGATAGATTCACACAGACAAGGCATACTTAGATTTGCCCGTGAATGCCGAGCAGAAATTATTCACAGTTCAGACGAATGGGGAAATATCTTAACTATGGCCGCGAACTACGAAGCATACTGTCATAAGAATGGAATTGTGAATGGTGTAATTAGAGCGGACATTGAGTTCATCAGAAATCTTTATCAAGAATTAAGCCGTGAACATAGATTATGAAGGAGTGAAATTTTATGAAAATCGATTGGGGTAAGAAGCTCACAAGCAGAAAATTTTGGATGTCCTTGGCTACGTTTGTCTCGATGATGTTCGTAGCTTTGGGTGGAACTCAGGATAGAGCGACACAAATAACGTCTTTAATCATGGCTGGCGGAGCAGCGATTGCTTATACGCTTGGGGAAGGATTTATCGATGCTGTGAAATCGGAGGAGGAAGACGATGGGTAGTTACAAGACCTATTATGTCATGAAAAACGGCGAAAATCTCAAAACAGTAAGGAGTTTACAAACGGCAAAAGAGCTGGCTGAACAAGCAGGGGCGGAAATAGTTTGTGATGGAGAATGCATTTATAAAGCGAATGTGGGAGAACGTTACATCCTGACCAGTCTTATGAATGTCCGAAGCTCTCCAGGCGGTGAGATACTCGGAACTGCATCTGCTGGTACGGTTGTAGAAGTTTATGAAATCAAAGATGACTGGCTACGTGTGAAATGGAAAGATGGCTTTGCATATATTCAATACGGAAATGGTCAATTCGCAGGCAGGGTTTAGGCCCTGTCTTTATTTATGGAGGAGAAAATGGTAAAGGCTACGAATAATTTTAAGGTTAATGAATTTGCTTGTAAGTGCTGTGGGGCTAATAAGATTGAGCAAAAGCTAATCAATATGTGCCAGGTTATTCGCAATAAGATGAGCATTCCACTTCATGTAAATTCAGGG
>CAJOGG010000168.1:0-3942 GCA_905234205.1 uncultured Synergistales bacterium
CGGGACTCCGGGACGCGTAAGAGATCACATTCAGCGCGGGACTCTAAAGACTGACGACATTCACAGCGTTGTGCTTGATGAAGGCGACTTGATGCTTGATATGGGATTCCGTGAGGAGCTTGAAGCTATACTTGACGCAATGCCGGAAGGTAAAAGACTGATTGCCCGTTTTTATCCGGGTTGGGAAGCAATGTCGCGCAAAGAATCTGATTTTTTCACGTTTACCAAAAGTTTCATGTACGATTATGAAGCCTATTCAGAACAATACAGAGTAAAAATCCAACAAGAAATTCAAGATGTTCCTAAAATAGCATCTTTTGATCAAGAGCAGGCTGTAAAAGAAATAGGACAACTGATCGACAGCAAAAAATTGCCCAACTACCTTTTGGACAAGGGACAATACAAATACGACGGAAACGTAAATTCTGTATATTTTCTCAATGAATTTGAGTTACGTTCACAGCCCAATCCCGAAGCCAGAGTGATTACTGATATATATGGCGGTCATCAAGATAATTATTTCGCTATAGAAACTTATGATTATCTTGGCGAATGGACACACCCTAATGGTACTGAATGGATCATCGTTAAGACTGAAGTTTTTGGAGAAGATACTACCACTACGGAAATAGGCTTTGCGCCCAAAAAAGAATCGGAAGCACACTTTATTACGAATGAACAATTGAAATCGTTTGCAGACGTTCTTGGGATTCTTGCAGTCGCAGGGGAAGCCGCTTTATCAGAAAGACAGGAATTGGAAGCTCAATATACTGCAGAAATTGATGAACTCCAGCAACAGTTACAGGCAACATACCAACAAGTCCAGCAGTCTCAAAGACAAGTTCAGCAAGCACAACAGCAGGTCTATCAGTGTAGAAAATGCGGCAAGAGAGTTACAACATCATCAGCGGCTAACCTTCCAAATGAGGGCTGTGGATTGTCGCTGTTTGCACCTCCTCACATGTGGAACAGACTTCAATAAATTTAATAAAAATTTTACCGGGAGTCTGATTCATAATCGGGCTTCCGTTTTTTTTGTTGACTGATTGCCGTAAGCTATAATTGACGCAAATTTTCAAGAAGGATTTATTTATTCATGATTGCAATTATTAATTACGGTGTGGGGAATTTATTCTCGTTATCAAGTTCATTTGCTGCGATTGGTCAAGAGGTTGAAATAGTTTCAAATCCAAACGCGTTAAAAAATTTTGAGCGAATCATATTGCCCGGGGTGGGAGCTTTTGGCGACGCAGCTGAAAAATTATTTTCGTCTGGAATGGCCGGGCCTTTGTTGGAAGAAGCTGGCAACGGTAAACCTATATTAGGAATTTGCTTGGGTATGCAATTGTTGTTCACTAAGAGTTACGAATTTGGTGAATACGAAGGCTTGAATTTAATCCCCGGGGAAGTCAGAGCTATCAGTGAAATTATTCCGGAGTCTCTAAAAATTCCGCAGATGGGTTGGAACTCGTTAAGCATAAAGAATCTTGACGGCGTATTCTCAAAATCCAACAATGGCGATTACGTTTATTTCGTTCATTCATATTCAGCGCGCTGTGACGAGAAATATATCACTTCAACAACAAATTACGGAGCTGATATCGTTGCTTCCGTTCAG
Source organism: uncultured Synergistales bacterium (assembly GCA_905234205.1). GTDB lineage: Bacteria > Synergistota > Synergistia > Synergistales > Aminobacteriaceae > JAFUXM01. The sequence goes on from CAJOGG010000168.1 coordinate 1,619, forward strand.
AATAAAAACGTTTACGGCGTTCAATTCCACCCGGAGAAGAGCGGAAATGTAGGACTAAATATTTTGCGAGCGTTCTGTGAGGTGAAAGCATCGTGTTAATTTTTCCGGCTATAGATTTATTTCGGGGACAAGCTGTAAGACTCTTGCGCGGCGATTACAATCAAATGACCGTCTACGATCCTGAACCAGTAAATACCGCTATGAAATTCAAAACCTGTGGGGCGGAATGGATTCACGTTGTTGACCTTGAGGGCGCAAAAACTGGCGAGGCTGTCAATCTCGAAACTATAATAAACATTCACAAAACTAGCGGCTTAAAGTGTGAAGTGGGCGGTGGGATTCGTTCACTTGCTGTTATTGAGCGATACATAAACGCTGGAATTGATAGAGTGATTCTCGGGACGGCTGCTGTAACGGAGAAAAATTTTGTGAATGAGGCTGTGAAGAATTGGGGCGAAAAAATTTCCGTGGGCGTTGATATTCGTGAGGGCCAAGTTGCTATTAAAGGCTGGCAAGAGCGCGCTAATATAGAGGCGTTGGAATTTTGCTCACGAATGCAGGACGCTGGAGTTACTCACATAATCTGCACTGACATATCCAAGGACGGAGCTATGAAGGGCACGAATATTTCACTCTATGAGACTTTAGCTTCAAGGCTTGCTATTAAGATAACAGCTTCAGGAGGAGTCAGCACGCTTGAGGACGTGAAGGCACTTGCGAATCTCAAACTTTATGGCGCAATCATAGGGAAGGCATATTACACCGGAGCAATAGATATTAACGAGGCAATAAAGGTGGCGAAATAATGATTACAAAACGAATAATTCCATGTTTAGACGTTCGGGACGGGCGAGTCGTTAAGGGTACAAACTTTCAGAACCTCAATGACGTTAATTCACCGGTTGAACTAGCGAAATTTTACAGCGATAACGGAGCGGACGAACTAGTATTCTATGACATTACAGCCTCTTCTGACGGACGAAAAATTTTCACGGACATTTTGCGGGAGACTGCACGAAACGTTTTTATCCCTTTGACTGTTGGCGGAGGAATATCGAGCGTGAAGGACTTTGAGCGCGTATTATCGTGTGGGGCTGATAAAGTCAGTGTGAACACCGGAGCAATTCGTAACCCTGAACTAATTCCAGAGGCAGCAAAATTATATGGCTCACAATGCGTAGTAATCTCTGCTGATGTTAAAAGAGTTGACGGAAAATTTCACGTGTTTGCACGAGGCGGGCGCGATGATACAGGAATAGAAGCTATAGGCTGGATAAAAAGTTGCGTTGATAATGGCGCGGGTGAGGTTGTATTAAATTCAATTGATACTGACGGAGTAAAAGGCGGCTTTGATTTAGAGATGCTAGAGCGAGTCTGTGAGGTTGTGAATGTTCCTGTGATAGCTTCAGGAGGAGCAGGCAAGATTGACGATTTCATAACGTTATTCGAGAGTTTACCCAAAGTTGATGCGGGACTCGCGGCTTCGATATTCCATTTCGGGGAAGTTGCTATAAAGGATCTTAAAGCGGCAATGAAGGCTAATGATATTCCAGTGAGGTTGTAAATTATGGTAGATATTAACGAATTAAAATTTGATGCTAACGGATTAATTCCGGCGATTGTGATTGATGATAACACCGGCGAAGTATTAATGTTGGCTTACATGAATCGTGAGAGCTTGGCCCTATCAATTGCTAACAAGCTAACATGTTTCTGGAGTCGTTCACGCAAAAAATTATGGCTGAAAGGTGAGACTAGCGGCAACTACCAACATATTCGCGAAATAAAAGCTGACTGCGATAGAGATACGCTGCTTGTATACGTTAAACCCGACGGCCCGGCCTGCCACTTGGGAAATGACTCATGCTTTGTTGATGACGTTATGCCACGTGAGAAAGACCAAGAACACGAGAAATTTACGTTATGCGGACTCATGGAATTAATCAAGGGACGTAAGCTTGAGAAGGTTGAAGGCTCATACACGTCGTATTTGTTCGAGAAGGGGCTCGATAAGATTCTCAAGAAGATCGGCGAGGAAAGTTCAGAAGTAATTATTGCGGCCAAGAACGACAGGAAGGAAACTATCTACGAAATTTCGGACTTGATTTATCACATGCTTGTATTAATGGCGGAAATGAATATTGAGATTAAGGACGTTATCAAGGAATTAGGCTCGCGTCACGTGATTGATAAGAAGGTTAAGCAGGAGAAAATGTCCGCAGCAGATTAAATCATGAAGACAGAACAGTTACAAATTGGCAATATTCCCGCAATGCTCTGGGGAAAATCAACAGGGAAGCTATATCTGTATATACACGGTCAAG
>CAJOGG010000168.1:4023-4593 GCA_905234205.1 uncultured Synergistales bacterium
AGACTCATTTACGCCGTGGCATGTTGTACCGGAATTACATAGCGTGATGAATTTCGCTAAGGCCAGAGCTGATTACATTTCACTTTTCGCAAATAGCATTGGCGCATGGTTCAGTATGTTAGCTTTCAGGAATGAAGAAATTAGCGAGTGTATGTTTGTTTCTCCTGTACTCGACATGGAAAACTTGATACTGAAATTTATGGCTTGGGCAAATGTTTCTCCGGAGCAATTACAGAAAGAGCGCGTTATCACAACAACTTTCGGGCAAACTCTAACTTGGGAATACTGGAGCTATGTACTTGCTAACCCCATAAATGAATGGAACGTACCCACGAAAATACTTTATGGCGGCAAAGATAATCTTGTGGATCGCAATGTTATCGAAAATTTTTCTCGCAAGTTTGACTGTTCACTCACTGTAATTGATAATGCTGAACATTGGTTTCACACGGAAGAACAATTAGCGGCTCTAACTCAATGGATTACAAAGAATGTTGGTGAAGAATAATGATTAACGCAGATTTTCACATACACACTTGTTATTGCGACGGCAAAGACACTCCGGAAGAT
>CAJOGG010000169.1 GCA_905234205.1 uncultured Synergistales bacterium
ATTCTTAACGAAGAGATTTTTATTGATTTTGGACAGGAGTATCTGCTTGGAAGCGACCAGGTTTTTAACACGTACCCTTGCCGTTTTGCCACAGTAACATTTCAACTTCTCCCAACTGTGATTCTTGAGGAAATCATTGATCGTATGAGACAGGATAATATGTCGTCTTTTGTGCGGGATGGCTGGATTGCGTATTCGATCGGTCTTAATGATTACAACGATAGCAAGGTCGATTCCTGCATAAGTGCAATAGTTGTGAACAGTTCTGCACCTGATAACGAACATACTTATATTATCGATCTAAGTGAGGCTGAACAAAGGGCAATGTACAAACGATTAGATTTCTTGTGTCGAGAATACCTTGCAGCTAACTGTGAGAATTTATTGGAGGAGGCAAGAATCGCGCTGAATGATTAATATTAAGGATTATTTCCCCTCATCATTCGATAGTAATATTCCCGATCTGTCAGATAATTCTATGTGGTTGTTGGAGCAAAGGTATTTTGTTCAAAGGTATGACTCCGTACTGAACGTTATCAGGAAGGAGGAAACTTTCTTTGAGCTTGCTCGGAGAGTCGCCAGAATTATTGCAAGTGCAGAGACGCTGTATTCAGATTCTATAGAGTGGATACGAACAATAGAGAATAATATTGCCGATGATATTTTGCACAGGCGTTTTTTGTTCAATTCACCATGCTTGTTTAATGCTGGAGCTGGCTTGACCGTAATTCCTGAATTTGTCGAATTAATTTATAAGGATACGGAGAACATGAGCTTTGAGGATTATAAAACGCTCTATGACAATCGCACGAAAAATCAACAGCTTTTTGCGTGTTTCGTAATAGGAGTTCCAGACAGTATTGAGGGGATTTTCGATAGCGTTCGCAATGCTGGAATAATCAGCAAGTTTGGTGGAGGCGTCGGAGGTAATTTCGGGCATCTNGAGAAAGTGGAGCTGAGATAGCAGGCGGTACAGGAGGGAAAGCGACTGGGCCTGTATCGTTTATGGAGACGTGGAACACTATGGGGTCTGTCGTCGTTCAAGGTGGCAAAAGGCGAGCCGCGTTAATGGGAATGCTATTTGATGACCATCCCGACATAGATCAATTCATTGACTGCAAAACCGAAGATGGCAAGTTATCGTACTTCAATGTTTCCGTTGCAATTTCTGATAAGCTAATTGAAGCTACTGACGGAGATAAGGATTTTGATCTGCACTCAAGAGTAGACGGTTCTGTTGTTAAGACCGTTAAGGCAAGAGACTTGATGAATCATATTTGTGAAGCAGCCTGGAAACACGGAGACCCTGGAGTGTTTTTCATTGACCGAGCGAGACAAGATAACCTTCTGAAGATGGGTGGGGTCAAATGGGAGCTTGAGTCTACGAATCCGTGTGGTGAGCAACCATTACCGAACTTCACAAGCTGTAACTTAGGCTCAATTAATGTCGAAGTTTTTGTAGCGTCTGACGGAAGATTTGATCATGAAAAATTTCGGGCTCAAGTTTATAGGTCTATGTATTATCTGGATTTAGTAATTGATGCGTGTATGTATCCTCTTCCAGAAATCGAAGAACGTACGAAGGCCATTCGACCGGTTGGGCTTGGAATAATGGGGCTTGCAGACTCTGCAATATTACAGGGGATTCGATACGGTAGTGAAGATTTCAGTATGTTTTGTAGGAGTCTTGGCAGTGCTTTAGCTGTCTCGGCATTAGATGCGACTATCAGAATCGTTACGGATGTGGGAAAGCCAGTGTTTCCGGAGCATAATCTTGTTAAGCAGTTATTTGAGGGAGAGGGGCTCCCAATATCTGAAGCGGAATTTGTGAATGTGTTACAGAAGATGCGTAGCGGGAAGAAAATTCCTATCACGCTGATTAATACACTTGAGGAATTTGGCTGGCAGTCTGCGTCATTAATTCTTGAGAATCTATTTGCAGGAAACATGCGTAATAGTAGAAGACTTAGTATTGCTCCGACAGGTTCTATTTCAATGATCTTGGACACAAGTTCTGGAATTGAGCCCAATTTTGCGTGGTCATGGAACAGACGTGTAGCGAAGAATGATGGTTCCGGCTTTGAGGAGAGGGAATATTGGCACAGACTTTTGACGCCCGAAATGCGTGAAGCATACAGAAGCGGTCAATTCTCGAATCCTTTGTATGTTGCAGCTCATGAAGTATCTACTGAACAGCATGTTGAGGTCATGGGAATTTTTGCCAGGTTTATTGATAGTGCGATAAGCAAGACGGTGAATCTTCCTAGTTCAGCTACAGTTGATGATGTGAGAAACGTTTACCGGAATTGTTATGAAATTGGCTGCAAGGGAATAACGATTTATAGGGACGGTTCACGCTCATTTCAGCCTATAGAAGTGAAAGTGCCGGAAGAAAAATCTATTCGAGTCAAAGAACGTCCAGGACTCATTGTGTTTGGCAAGACGATAAAGGATAATTTTGATGGCAGTAAGCCATTTGAAGTTTTTATCACATTAGGCAAGAGCGGTTCTGAATTGAAGGCTATGACGGAGGCTTTATCCAGAGTGATTTCTATTGGGCTTCGTTCTGGCTGTGGCCTTGAAGATTTTATAGACACGTTAAAGGGACTCTCGGGCAAAGAATATTGGATGCTTGATTCTGATGAGAATTATATTACGAGGTCTTTACCGGATGCTATTGCGTTGTTACTTGAAAAATTAATTGCTCGGGAGACTACATCAACGAATCATTTAATCTGCCCTGAATGTGGAGCGCCGCTTGAATTAGTTTCAGGCTGTGAATATTGTTTTTCCTGCGGTTACAGTCCCTGCCGATAAGTCTTAATTACAATCAAAAGGAGAGAAATTTATGTTGAATTTGAAATTGGAAGCACCGTGGTATACGTTTCAGAAGAAGTTGGCTGCTTTGTTCGAACGTGATGTTGATATTAAGGTCGGAGATATTTATGAATGTGATGCTGAAGATGTTCAGTATTGTCTTGATATTGAGGTTCGCAAGCATGATAAGTTTGTAGCACTGGATCGAGTTTTGCCGGACGTCAAAGAATTTGGGAATGTTAAGTTAGCAATAACCCTCTACGACGAAGAGAATAACGCTGATAATCCTGATATAGCCTTGTACAAGACAATTTTCGATGGCAATCCGATTCTTCAGGACATCAAGGAGGTTGTTGACCCTGCTGGAGTTTCGCATGTTTACGTACAGTTCAAGCCCGAGGTTATTCAGTTCTTTGATGACGATATTTCCGATTACAACGGAAACTGGTCAGGCCTTGCACAGTCAATAGCTCGGGAAGTTTTCGACAATGATTATCGTGGTGTGTATTTCTGCACGGCTGCAATAAATGAGGGGTAGTAGTCTTTGGTAAATGTAAACACGCAAATATTCAAGTTGGACGAACTGAATCCGGCTAAGTACAATCCCAGAAAGAAGCTGAAACCTGGTGATAAAGAGTTCGAAAAGCTCAAGCGATCTATACAGAACTTTGGGTATGTTGAACTGATAGTCGTGAACGTTGCAAACAACAACACTGTAATTTCGGGACATCAGAGACTTTCTGTTCTGAAGCATTTAGGCGAAACTGAAGTCGAATGCGTGGTCGTTGAGCTTAACGAGACAGATGAAAAGGCCCTGAATATTGCCATGAATAAGATAAATGGTGAATGGGACGAACAAATGCTGGTTGACCTGATAAGCGAGTTGAAGGACGCTGACTATGACCTTGATTATACGGGCTTTGACGCTCCTGAAGTCGAAGAATTACTCAATAATGTTCATGATAAGGACATCAAGGAAGATGATTTTGATGTAGACGCAGAACTTGAGCAGCCGGCATTTTCGAAGCTAGGGGACTTGTGGATACTTGGCAAGCATAAAGTGGTCTGTGGTGATTCCACAAAGCTCGAGACATATGAGCGTCTTATGGAAGGCGAGAAGGCTAATCTCTTGCTCACTGATCCTCCGTACATGGTTGCCTATTCTAATACTTCTGGGAGCATAAAGAATGATAATTTATCAGATAATGACGGTTATTTGTTCTTGCGAAGCGCGTTTGAGTGTTTTAGGGATAACCTAGCTGATGATTCTGCAGCCTACGTTTTCTATGCGACCTCAAAATCTCGAATTTTTTACGATGCCTTCGAAGATGCGGGGTTTAAGGTTTCCTGCGGACTTGTTTGGAGGAAAGATCGCTTAGTGCTTTCACGAACGGATTATCAGATTTCGAGCCGTTGATTTATGGCTGGCGTAAAGATGGCAAACATTCATGGTATGGCGATAGGAAGCAGACTACGTGTTTTGATTTCGATAGGTCTAAGAGTTCTAAGACTGATGGAGAGGGACACCCTACGGCTAAACCGGTGCAGCTTATGGCTTACCTTATGAAGCAGTCAACCATGACGAACGGAATAGTGCTTGATGGTTTTCATGGTTCAGGCGCGACCATGATAGCCTGTGAGCAACTTGGTAGAATATGCCGCGCGATTGAGCTTGATGAGAAGTTCGTAGATGTCCAAGTAAAGCGATACATTAAATACAAGGAAGGCCGTTATGATGATGTCTATGTTATTCGCGATGGCCAGAAATTAATGTTTGATGAGGTCGCTGCGGTATGATGAAAGTGACGTTATTATCACAGACTCCTGAGCCTTATAAGCTGTGTGGGGAAGCCGCCGCAATTTGTACGAACTCACCGAACCCTACTAACGCATTCAATCACGCGCTGAAATCTGGCCACACTTCCATTCTTGAACATGCTGTATTCACATTCAAAATCGAAGGATTATCCAGAGTAGCTCTTTTCCAACTGACCAGACACCGATTAGCTTCATTTGATGTTCAGTCTCAACGTTATGTTAGATTACCCAAGGTTGATGCGCTAAATTTTGAAGACGTGCTCGTGATACCGGATAGCATAAAGAAAAGCAGCTTGTATAGTGAGGCCGCGAATATGATTGACGATTTACTCTATATGTATCAAAGAATGGTGCAGGCCGGAGTCCCACGTGAAGATGCTCGTTATATTGTGCCCCAAGCTATAACTACAGAATTGATTATGACGATGAATGCGCGAGAACTTTTGCATTTCTTCAGCCTTAGAACGTGTAATCGTGCTCAGTGGGAGATTCGATCTTTGGCTGACGAAATGTTGAGAATCTGTAAGCGCTATGCTCCAGAAATATTTAAAAATGCTGGGCCAGCTTGTGTAACGGGAACATGTCGAGAGAAACACCCATGTGTACATCCTAGAAAAGGAGACTTCAATGAAAGCATTAATAAAACAGTATAAGAATCTCATTGCGTTGATTACGATAATTGTGGGACTTCTGATTGTATTCTCAAATACCTATGTTATTCCAACCGGATACACTGGAGTCCTTGTGCGTTTTGGCCAAATTGATGAGCGACCGGTTCAAATCGGTAGATTGACATTCACGACTCCATTCGTAGAACACATTTATAAGGTTAATAACAAGCAGCAAGATTTCACAGTTCATAATGAGGTCTGGGGCGAGACTTCAGACAAGACTCCGATTTACGCGAAGGGAATAACTGTAACGTATCAAATTTCTGCGGAGCGTTCTACGTGGATTTATGCGAATGTTTCAGATTACGCAAACAGCCTCCTAACTGAAAGACTTGTAACTTCTGCCGTCAAGGCGGCAATAGTTGAGCTTACTCCCTCCGAAGTTACTAATCGTGCGAAGATTGAGCCTTTGGTTTTGACGAAGCTAAATGATTCGCTGGTTAGTAAATACGGCATGGATACGGTGAATGTCTGTAAGGTCATAATCTCGGATATGGATTTCGAACACGAATACAATTCTGCCATAAGGGATAAATCCATAGCAGCACAGGAGCATGCAAAAGCTGAAATCGAGAATCAAACCGCTATATCCAAGGCCAGAGCTAAGAGAGAAATAGCAATGTTGGAAGCACAAGCACAAGCTGAACGCGTCAAGATTGTTGCAGAAGCTGAAGCCGAAGCTAACCGATTGATTCACGAGAGCCTGACTCCAGAACTTATTGAAATTCGCAAGATTGAGGCTTGGGACGGGAGACTCCCTACTGTAACAGGAGAAAATTTTGTCCCTTTCTTGGAGATAAAACCTGATGTTGACTCTAGGTAGTCTGTTTTCTGGTTCAGGTGGCTTTGAACTTGCAGGACTTCTTGCAGGAATTAAACCTATCTGGAATGCTGAAGTGGCGCCGTTTCCAATATTAGTAACGCACAAGAGATTACCACATGTAAAACACTATGGCGATGTTTGCAAATTGAGAGGGGGAGAGCTTGAGGCGGTCGATATTATCACATTTGGATCGCCTTGTTGACAGGACCTAAGCATAGCTGGCAGACGTGAAGGTCTTGTCAATGGTAAACGGTCAAGTCTTTTCTTTGAGGCAACCAGAATTATTAAGGAAATGAGGGAAGCAACAAATGGTAAATATCCAAGATACGCCCTCTATGAGAACGTCGAAGGGATTTACTCCTCAAATCGGGGAGCAGATTTCAAACTCTTGCTTGAAACGATCATTGGCGTTAAAGAGTCCGGAGTGCAAGTGCCTAAGAAAGGGAGATGGCCCAGAGCCGATTTATACCTGGGAGACGGATGGAGCGTGGCTTACCGAACTTTCGATGCGATGTATTGGGGTGTACCCCAGCGTAGAGCGCGTATCTACCTTATCGCAGATTTTGCAAGCGACCGTGCCGGAGAAATATTATTTGAGCGCAAAGGCGTGCCAAGGGATTCTTCGGAGGGCTGCTTATCGTGGCAAGAAATTACCCGAGGTCTTGAGGATAGCATTAGAGAGACAATCGCGTACGGAATAAGCCGACCAGGTTTTGCTTCTGGCGAGAAAGCAAATTTTAACTTTGCCGTTGATGAGGAACTTTCCCCAACAATAACAGCTACTGGCCCCAACGCTGTGGGAATCATGAATAATTTCTTAACCTATGACGTTCGATTTACTTCTGAAGGAACCAGGAATGCGCGAGGACATTGCTACGAGACGGAAATATCGCGGTGTCTTGATACCAGTGAATCTAACCCTGATAGTAATCACGGCGGTATTTGTGTTTTGCAGGGTAGCATGATCGGTCGAAAAGATAAGAATGGTCCTAGAAACGGTTTCAGTGAAGACATATGTTATGCCCTAAATACTATGGATACTCATGCAATTTGTGTTCCTATCTATTGTGCAACGACTGGTAGCTTTATGGCGATTTCTGAGGAGATGGCGAACACGTTAAACGCGCGAGATTGGAAGGACCCTCAAATAGTTAATGTTCCAGAGTATGTTGTACGTAGATTGACTCCTACGGAATGTGCCAGGCTGCAGGGCTTTCCTGATACATGGTGCAGAAACTTAGAAACGCTGGTTCCGTCAGATGACGAAATGAAATTTTGGCGTGAAGTTTGGGATACATGGGCCAGTCTTAACGGTAAGAAGCTGAAGTCGGATAAACAAATTCGTAAATGGCTGGCAAATCCATATAGCGATAACGAGGAATACAAATTGTGGGGAAATGGCATAGCTCTTCCATGCGCGTACTTTGTTCTGAAAGGCATAACCAGCTCTTCGGAATAGCACATGTGTAATAGGAAGGAGATTGAAATGTCGCATTTTATTGTTGCGGTTATTCATGCGGAAGATGAGCCAATCGAGGAACTTCTTGCACCATATGATGAATGCTTGGAAATGGAGCCTTACATCGAAATAACTAGGCAAGAAGCGATCGATTACATGAAGAAGAATTATCCCAAGAAATACAAGACGGACCAGGAGCGCTTGGAGTTTATGTACAGAGGGCGTGATGTTGATGAAGACGGGAATATTTTATCGACGGCTAATCCTGAAGCTAGGTGGGATTGGTGGGAAGTTGGTGGCCGTTGGAAGAATTATTTGCGCGTCAAAAGTGGTCAAGTTGATTCTGCTCCGATTAAGGACGTAGATTTTTCACTGGATCAAAAGGCTTACGAACAAGCGCTTCGCTTCTGGAGTGTAGTTGTGGATCATGAACCTATTTCAGAAGACATTGAAGGCGAATACAAGGATTTCTGGGGGCCTCAGTACTACGTTGATACATACGGAACCAAAGAGAATTAC
>CAJOGG010000170.1 GCA_905234205.1 uncultured Synergistales bacterium
TCCATCCACGTGTGATGTTCCTCCCATGAATGCATGTCCCAATAAGGACGCGAGTCATATACAATCCCGATGAAGGGTATTGCGCCGAGTACGACTTCAGAGTCTTCAAGGTTAAGGAGAGCGGGGAAAGTATGGGCAGACATTGCTCCGACAGGTCGATAGAATTTGTGAGCCTCGTCCCACGAAAATCCAGCCCAAGCAGCGGGAGTCATCCAAGTGCCGATGTCATCCTCAAGCTCTGCGAAAATCCCTGTTCCGAAAGCCCGGCCAACCTGCTGCAACCTGTATGGCGAGTATCCCCACCTTCCAGTGTCCCAATATTGAGTATCACTCAAGGTGAGAATGCCGCGCTCTATAAGGCTGTGCATGGGGGCTTCATCCTCGAAGAATGGATTAGTAGGAGTCAGAATGCCCCACTCGTAGCGTTTGATTTCGACGTGCTCCCAGTTGCAGAAATCCCACCGGCATATATGGTCATCTGGTAGGAAACTAGGAGGCAGAATAGACAAATGCAAAAGCTCAGAATGGTACGGTTTTCCGTGTTCAATCCAAAAACGTAACTTTTCCTTAACTTCACTAACATCCCAATCGAAATCATGCGCTTCAACGAAAGCCTTGCTAAGAGTTGTCTCAATAGAGAAATAGTGCGTTCGGATGTTGAACCATAAGCCGCTATCGTCTTTGAAGGGTAGCCCTGTCGGTTTGATTGTTGTGTAGTTTCCTGCAGCATCTCTAAAGAACGTTTTGATGTCCCAAGATGCCGAGCCTATGCTATCAAGAACAAGCGCGAGGCTTCGTTCAGTCCCTTTAAGTTTAAGGATGTAAGGCCAATTTTTGATTTGTCTACGCCAAAAGATAGGGTCATCGCCAATTAATGGGCAATTAGTGATAGCAGCGAGGTAAGGCAGCTTATCATCAGGACACTTATCTATGTTAATAAGATCGGTAATTCCTCTAACTTTTCGTTCAATGTCCCTGACTTCAATATCAAGGGCGTTAGCAAACGGGATTAATTCGTTGTCTTGTCCGTAATATAGAGCCGGAATAATATCAACGATACGTCCCATAGAAAGCCACGCTCCCTAAAGTAAGTATTTCATTATGAGCCGGAGTAATGGAACTGATCGGATTAGTAAGTTCGACAAACTCTACCCCTTCGATGCCGTCGATTACTGAATAGACATCAGAAATTCTGAGAGGTTCACCCATGTCCCGTACATCAACATTCATGAAATCAGCAAGAGCTTGCTTAATCTTAAGTAAGACATTATCAGAGTTGAAGCCTTCGGAGACCTGAATTGAGCCAGAAAAGTCTACACTAGTAATAGTGCCGTCCTCAATTTCGAGCCAGTCAGTAAGCATCTTATATTTATTGAGGTATTCGAGCAGACTATTTTTGAGCGTCTGGTTCGCAGTGGTTACGGTGTTGCTTTTCGCCCCATAAGTCAGAACGTAAAGTCTAATCACGTTGGCTTCACCAGACCGTTCATGAACAATAGCTTTAGCCTTACAGATACCATTGAAGTTAGTTGCGAAGGTTTCATAATCCTGCTGAGTAACACATCTATTCTGTGTCTCAAAAAATCTCGGAGCCCATAACTTGATACTTTCTATGCTTTCAGGATCAGCTCCACCCGAAGCCCAATCCTGATTAGTAACGTGGACTGTAACTTTGTTGCCTGCCGAGTCTTTAGCAATGTCTCTAATCGTTGTAATAGTGTTTGGAGCGACGTTACCCGCAATGCCTCCGCCAACTCTGTAACGTACAGTGATTTTCTCGCCATTAGGAGGTATTTTTCCAGTCTTACCGTTGCCGAAGAAAATCTCAGCGCGTCTCCAAGCATCGATCTCGGCGATGAAGACTTCTGCGTTCTCTGACTGGTCAGCAAGGCTCTCAACGACCGCCCAAGTGTGTCCATCGATCTCAGCCTCAAGAATCTCAATGACCCCTGAACGCGGTAAATAGAACGCTTGCCAAACCTCACCGTCAGAAGTGCCAACAATTTCCGCGAGCGTTTCGCCTTCAACGGCCTCAACATTGACGCTTAACTGTCCTGCAGTAATGATTGCCTCATTCTGCGTTTCAAAAATCAAGCCGTCTATAGTCTCAAGCACAGATTGCGCGGGAAGTATAACGTCCAGATTATGAGTCTTATCCAGCGATACCGTAATGCTGACTTGTGAGGGCTGTGCAGATTTTGGAGCGTAACCAATGAGCTTGCACATATTGATGATGTTCTGTCGTTCTGCTGCAGTTGGTAAATAGGCCTCGTTGGCCTGCCTGTCAAGGTAGAAGAGCAGCAAATCGGCCACGTAAGCGAAAGCCTCAAGGAGCATTCTTCCAGCGTTGTCTTCTTCAAAGTCATTCCAGTATGTTGCACCGTAAACTTCTTTGATTCTGGTAATGCAGTCTTCAACGATAGCTTGATGGTCTTTATCGGTATATTTGAAGCGTTTTAGTCCAGCCATTTGCTGACACCTTCTTTCCTGTTAATTTCAAGCACGAGGCTTTGAGGCTGGTCGTAAGTTCTAAGTGAGTATCTCAATGAGGCCATGACTCTGAACTCTTGCGGGTACGGAGTTATAGTAGTGTTCTTGCGGTCAAGAATGATTCTGTGTTCCCACATGCTAATAGCGTCAATGAGTTCAAATCTCAGTAGGGCGCAAGTGATGTGGTCAAGCGGCTCATGAATGAAATCGAGAATGCGCGAACCAAAAAGGGGAAGCATAACGCGCTCCCCCTTTCTAGTGCCTAGTATCTGAATGATGTTGCCTTCAATGAGTTTAATATCAGTTTCAATGTTGAATATACCTTTTGAGCCATGCTTTACGGGATAATTAATGCCATTGTACATGTTCTCACTCTTCAAATGCTATGGAAATACGCTTCCTATAAGTGTTATCACATTCTCTCTCATTACGAATGACTCCAAAAAGTTTTCCTAAATTATTAAGATATTTACCGCTCGCTATTGGCGGTTTAGGAAAGTCATGAGTTGCGTAATATAACTCTATTGAATCTATAAATGAATTCACAAATGATAACATGTTCTAACCTCCTGCAAAAACGTTACTGCTTCCGGTTGCGACGCTTGACCCGCACGATACAGGATCGCCAATTCGTCCGAGCTGTTTGCCGTTTGCGTAGACTGTTCCGCTTCCTGCCGAAAGGCTTCCGCCGTGAGTCCCATGAGGGACTTTCGGGTGAGTGCAAGTATGAGAACTCCAGCTGTCGCCTTGTCGGTGCGCGGGCTCGCCGTTCACAAAAACGTTAGGACTCCCGCCTGTAGAGTTTCTGGGCGGAAAGCACTCATGACCTGTGCATGAATCTCCTTGCCTCGTTACTGCTGGCATTATTCTTCACCCTCTGCTTCCTCAAGTTTAGATTGCAAAGTTTTTATAGCTTTCATTACATCAGAGTCTTGCGGAAATTCTTTTATTAAGAATATCTCGCATAGCGTAGCTAACGTCTGCAATCTATTAGATATACGACGTAATTCCTTAACAATTAGCTCATATTGACTCAAAATTAATAACCCTTTCCGTGAGAATTTTGTAGCGGTTGATGATGGCATCACAATAATCAGAAGAGATTTCCATCATAAGACATTTACGGCCAGTCAGTTCAGCAGCAAGTAAAGTAGCTCCTGACCCTCCAAAACAATCAAGGATATAATTGCCTTCATGCGAAAAATCTTCAAGAATTTTCATCAGCAACTCTACAGGTTTTTGATTGGGATGGATTTTTTCATTGAGCTTTTTATCACCGTCTCGAACAAAGCCGTTCCACTTGAAAGCATAACGTTTAATCTTTGTGCTAATATTCGACCAAGCAAGCTCGCCATCTCCAAACGATAAATTCTCTGTATTCTTGT
>CAJOGG010000171.1 GCA_905234205.1 uncultured Synergistales bacterium
AGCGGAACATTAAATGGATATGTTTTTAGAGGATGTCAGTATTTGACAGGTGTTAGTCTGTCAAAAGTAACTTCATTAGGAGCACAAACATTTTCTGCTTGTTCAAGAATAACTTATGTTAACTTACCAAGTGTAACATCAGTTGGTGCAGGTGCAGTAAACCAAGCAATCAAGGCTATCGCTATTGCGCGTGGTTTTTTGTCACCTGTGGGAATTGAGCTTGCGTGTGCGCCTTCGTTTGCTGATATTGTTATCGATGGGGAGTATCGCACCGCTATTCGCTTTGATGTGTTTGCAAGACAATATTTCCCTCTTCCTCCCCGTGACGAGCAGGACGCGATCGTATGTTATCTTGATGACAAGTGCAGCAAGATAGACAGGGCTATAAATCTCAAGCGGAAGCAGATAAAATTGTGGCAGGAGTACAAGGCGCGGTTAATTTCGGACGTTGTAACGGGGCAGCTTGACGTAAGAGGGGTGAATGTTAATGGCAACTGATATGAGTGAAGGTGGCTTTGAGGAGGTAATCGTAAATTATTTATGCGGCATGAATGGCTATGAGCGTGGGAACTCATTGGATTTCGATAAGAAATATGCGATTGATGAAGGGCGGCTATTTCGCTTTCTGGAGTCTACACAGCCGAGGACGTTGGCGGGGCTTGATCGCGAGAAATTCTTGAAGACGCTTGACGAGAAATTGAACACTGAAGGAGTTATTGGGGTTCTGCGGGACGGCGTGAAATGCAACTATATGCACGTAGATTTGTATTACGTTCGGCCATCGGTTGGGAATCATGACTCGGCGGAGCTGTACTCACAGAATATCTTCAGCGTAACGCGACAGCTTCATTACTCGGAAAGAAATCCGCAGCTCTCTATTGATGTGTGTATATTTCTGAACGGTCTGCCGGTTATCACAATGGAGCTTAAGAATCGCATAACGGGACAAAATGTTCATGACGCTATTGAGCAATATCGAGGACGTGAACGTGATAAGCTGCTGAATTTCGGGCGGTGTATTGTTCACTTTGCTGTTGATGATTCTGAAGTCGAAATGTGTACAAAACTTTGCGGCAAAGATTCGTGGTTTCTACCCTTTAATAAGGGCAACAACGACGGCGCCGGCAACCCTGTTAATCCTTATGGCTTCAAGACGGATTATTTATGGAAGGAGATTCTGACGCGCGACGAACTCTCGAATATCATTGAGAATTACGTAGAGCTGATTGACCATAAGCAAATTTTCCCGCGTTATCATCAGTTAAGCCTCGTGAAATCATTGCTTCGTGATTCAAAACGTGATGGAGTTGGCGCAAGATATTTGATTCAGCATTCGGCCGGAAGCGGTAAATCGAACTCTATAGCGTGGCTTGCACATCAGCTTGTGGGGCTTGGAGTATTTGACTCCGTTGTGGTTGTAACTGACCGTGTGAACCTCGATAAACAAATCCGCGATACGATTAGAAATTTTTCACAGGTAGCTTCGATTGTGGGCTGGGCCGATGATTCTAAGGGCTTAAGAAAGCTGCTTGATGACGGGACGAAAATTGTAATAACGACGGTACACAAGTTTCAGTTTATTATTGAGGAGATCGGGACGAATTGTCGGGACAAAAATTTTGCGATAATAATCGACGAGGCACACTCAAGCCAGAACGGGAGCTTATCAGCGAAAATGAACACGGTATTATCCGGAAGTGCATATGATGACGATGACGACTTTGAGGACAAGATTAACGCGATAATTGACGGTCGCAAGATGGTAAAGAACGCTAGCTATTTTGCATTCACTGCCACACCGAAGAATAAGACTCTGGAAATGTTCGGGCGCAAAGTTATAGGAGTCGACGGGGCTGTACAATACTTTCCGCATTACCTGTATACTATGAAGCAAGCGATTGAAGAGGGATTTATATTGGACGTGCTGAAATATTTTATGCCTGTTGAGACGTATTATAAACTCGCGAAAACTATTGAGGCCGACCCGGTATTTGATTCGAAGCGTGCGCAGGGATTGTTGAAACGTTTTGTGAACTCGCATGAATATGTGTTGAGGAAGAAAGCAGAAATAATCGTTGAACATTTTTTAATCGAGGTCATAGGGCGCAGAAAAATTTGCGGTAAAGCTCGGGCTATGGTTGTGGCCGACAGTATCAAGAACGCCGTAGCATATTACGACATCATCAACGAATTATTGAGTGCGCGTAGGAGTCCGTATAGAGCTATCGTAGCATTTTCCGGCGAGACTGATTATCACGGAGAACAGAAAACGGAAGCAGATATTAACGGCTTTTCATCAGCGAGTATTGAGAGAAAATTTCGTGAAGAGCCATATAGAATTTTGGTTGTGGCGAATAAATTTCAGACTGGCTTTGACGAACCGTTGTTGCACACAATGTATATAGATCGTGAATTATCTGACATAAGGGCGGTGCAGACTTTATCGCGCTTGAATCGAAGTTGCCCTGGCAAGAATGACACATTCATATTGGATTTCGTGAATAAGCCTGAAGTTATACAGGAAGCCTTTAGCCGTTATTACAAGACTACGATTTTATCTGGCGAGACTGACGCGACGAAGCTAGAGGATTTACTGCAGGTGATAAAGGACTCTCACGTATTCAGCGAAGAGGAAATGAAAGACTTTGTAGAACTTTACTTAGGTAACGAGCCACGAGAAGTTCTTGATCCTATTTTAAATCGGTGCGTAGAAGTTTACGAGGGCTTGAAAGTTGACGAGCAAATTATGTTCAAAGGGGCGGCGAAAAGTTTTGTGCGTACGTATAATTTTCTTGCTGCGATACTTCCATACGGCAATATTTTGTGGGAGGAGTACTCGATATTTCTGAAGCTGTTAATACCGTTGCTGCCTTCACCACAAGACGAGGACTTCACGGAAGAGATACTTGAAGATGTTGATTTGGATAGCTATAGAGCAGAGGCGCAGGAGATAATGCAAATACGGATCGAGAACGAAGACTCACAAATAGGACCTGTACCTGTAGTAAACAACTCTGGAAATAATGAACCTGAATTAGATAAGCTATCGAATATTCTTACAATCTTACATAAGAAGTTTGGCAATATCAAATGGAATGACGAAGACAAAGTAGCGGAAGAAATCAATAAACTTCCCGAAGCTGTTATGACCAATGAGAGATATTTGAACGCGATGAATAATTCCGACGAACAAAACGCAAGAGAAGAAAGTAGGATAGCTATAATGAATACTTTAGTGGAAACGTTACAAACGTGCCCCGAATTGTATAAGACTGTTTCAAATAATTCACGATTTAAGGAATGGCTGCTAGGATTTGTATTTGCGATGACGTATCAACGAAGAACGAATATGAACTATTGAAATATTTTTGGCACATAGATAAAATTCATAACCAGGAAGGAGGCGACAAGGATTCTTGATTAACGACAATCTTAATATACCAGAACATTTTGATACACTGTGGGAAAACCTAACGCTAGCTGATGATTTTTTGTTCGGGAAAGTCATGAGCGATGAGGAATTGTGTACAGAAATGATAAGACGAATTTTTCCCAATATCGAAATAGGAAGTATAAAGTTCACACAGACACAGAAAACATCAAGAGAAACACTCGATACCAGGGGAGTACGCTTTGATGTGTTCGCTAAGACTGATAACCGAAAAATATTCAGCGTAGAGATTCAGACGACGGATAAGAAGGATTTACCCAAAAGGACGAGAGTTTACCATATCATCAATGGCCTTGACGCACTGAACAAAGACACAATCAAGACATCAGGTAAGTATAACGATTTGCCGGACGTATTTGTGGTATTCATATGCACGTTCGATCCATTCAAACAGGTAGCAACATGTGCGAAGAAGATCATAAACTGAAGTTAAACGACGGAGCATATACAGTATTTCTGAATACAGAAGGGACTCGTGATGATATTAGCCAGGAGCTTAAGGCGTTTCTGGATTTTATTGTGGGCAGAAAATCTGCAGATCCATTTGTAACAAAACTGGAACACTCATTATATGAGGCAAAGCAAAACGCAATTTGGAGGCGAGAATATATGTTGTTATTAACGAGAGAGCAGGAAAAGTTTGCGGAGGGTAAAGACAAAGGACTTCAAGAAGCGAATGAGCGCGTGGCTGTGGACATGCTGAAGAAAAATTTTTCCCTATCCTTAATTGAAGAAATTAGCACGCTCTCAGAGAATGCAATTCGTAACCTAGCAACAGCTCTTGGAATAGCTATAGCATAACATTAACAAAAGTATAAAGACTCCTTGACTATTTTGTAATCATGGAGTCGCTTCTTGTGTTATGGATTGGCTGAGGCTTTGCTTCTTTGTTCCAAAAATTCGTACACCAGTTCTGCTATCTGTTCGTCTGTCATATCAGGACAGTACATTCTTAATTTTTCCTCGTCAAATGAGATTTTGCGCTTCTTAATAGGAAGAATTTTTTGAGGTTTCTCAACAGCGATAATCTGCTCTACGTCATCAGTAGTAATTTTGGTCTTATTCTTACACAACGTCTTCAATGACAATGCTTGCGCAAATGATACAGTCTTGCTGCTATCTTTCAAAACACCATTTATGACTTTAAGTTGTTTCTGGCTCAACGCTGCTAAAACTTCTCCAGCACGTATTGATAATCTCAGCTCACCTTTTCTTCTGGAAGCTCTAATAGCTGCGAGTATCTTGATATGGTTCTCGGTTTCAGACCTGTAATTTGCGATACCACGTCAAGAGTAAATTCTTCTCCGTTTTTCTTTCCGCGATGTCTCATTGCTCTATACATACGGCCACAAGACTTTATCGTATCAAGCAAGCTAATTTCCTTCCTCTGCACGTTAGAAGAAGTTATTATTGAGTTTGCAGTATCATCGTCACAATCTACAACGATTACAGGTATCTCAGAAAATTTGGGATCAGTTTTTGCTAATTCTTCACAGACTCGTTTCCTGCGATAGCCTGAAAGAACTTCATATTTGTTCTCCTCTTTGGAGTGTCGCACAAGTATAGGTACTAATACACCTTCCTGTTTTATGCTTGCGTGAAGTCTCCTTATTGATTCACCATCCTTATCATTTTGAGTAAGGTAGTCACCTGGAACGTAAAAGGAATTTCCCTCTACAATAGCCCCTTTATCGCTTTCATCATATAAAACACCAGAGAACGGTTTTAGTTGTTCT
>CAJOGG010000172.1 GCA_905234205.1 uncultured Synergistales bacterium
GGCGAAACGCCTGAAGACAGATTGAGACGGCTTGCCCATGAAGGACTCGAAGGACGGATTAGACATAAGGGCCTTGACGAGATTCCCGAGGTCTACAAAAAACGTTTGGAGTACGAATTAGGCACAATAACTTCCATGGGATTCTCGGCATATTTCCTGATAGTCTCCGGTATTATTCACGACGCTAAAGAGAGAAATATTCCTATAGGGCCAGGCCGTGGGTCTGCAGCTGGTTCACTCGTAGCATGGTGCTTAGGAATAACTTCACTTGATCCTTTGAAATATAATCTCCTGTTTGAACGTTTTCTAAATCCTGAAAGAATCTCAATGCCTGATATTGATACTGACGTTTCCGACAAAGGACGCGAAGAATTGCTCAAAGCCATAGCCCAAAAATACGGGAAAGATCATGTCGCACAGATAGTAACTTTTGGACGTATGAAGGGCCGCCAATCAGTTAAGGACGTTGGCAGAGCGTTAGGCAAAGATTACAGCTTGATGGACTCGACGGCGAAATTAATTCCTGCTATGGCCAAGAATATCGACGAGGCTTTGAAGAACACTCCTGATTTAGAGGAAAAATACGAGAAAGACCAGGAGATTCACAGCATAATTGACAAAGCCAAGAACATTGAGGGATTAGCGCGTCATACTTCACAACATGCGGCCGGTGTTGTAATAACTCCTGAACCAACCACAAATTATGTTCCGGTCAAAAAGATTAACACGAGCGGTAAAGGCGATTCGGATCAGGTCGTAACACAATTCACCATGGAACCTGTAGAAAAACTTGGCCTTGTGAAAATGGATTTCTTGGGATTGAGCACGCTGTCGATAATTCAGGAGGCACTTGAAAACATCAAGAACAACGGCAAAGAAGTCCCTGATCTTAACAAAGTCAACGAGGACATGAATGACCCGAAAACTTTTGCGCTCCTGCAGGAAACTGACACAATGGGAGTCTTTCAGCTTGAGTCCGACGGAATCAGAGCAATGTTACGAAAATTGAGGATAGACCGCTTTGAAGATTTAGTTGCAGCGTTGGCAATGTATCGTCCCGGGCCGTTGGATAGCGGAATGGTTGACCAGTATATCGAATGCAAACATGGAAGGAAAAAGCCAGCTTATCCCCACCCTATGCTTGAGGACGTCCTCAAAGAAACTTACGGCGTAATTCTCTACCAGGAACAGGTTATGCAATGTGCGTCAGTCTTGGCCGGTTACACTTTAGGGGAGGCTGATATTTTAAGGCGAGCAATGGGTAAGAAGAAAGTTGAGGTTATGGCTGAACAGCGTGCAAAATTTTTGGCAGGAGCTGAAAAAAAAGGAATTGACCCTAAAACAGCCTCTGACGTATTCGACAACATAGAGAAATTCGCGGGGTACGGCTTCAATAAATCTCACAGCGCGGCTTATGCGTTAGTCTCGTATGATACAGCGTGGCTCAAAGCTAATTACAAGGTCGAGTTTTTGGCAGCGTATCTGTCAAGTAAGATGAAGGCCAAGAAGGAAGTTTTGGGACGTTACGTCGTTGAAGTTCGACAAAGTGGTATAAAAGTTTTGCCTCCAGATATTAATACGTCTATGGAAAGTTTTACAGCAGTTGGTCATGTAATTCGTTTCGGTTTGGGGGCAGTAACAAGAGTCGGACATAACACCGTCGAAATGATCGTAAATGAACGTGCTAGAAACGGTAAATTTAAATCGCTGTGGGACTTCCTTAAACGTGTTGATATGAGTATGATAAACAAGGCTGCACTCGAAAATTTAATCAGGGCCGGAGCGTTTGATGAGATTCACAAAAACAGAGCGCAGTTAGTGGCATCACTGCCATCGTTTGTTGACGCGGCACAAAGGAACAATAAGGATAAGAACAGCCAGCAGCTTTTGCTTTTCGATGATGATAGTGATGTTGGAGATAATGAACCCAAAATGGTTGAAGCCAAGGACTATGAAGAGCATGAACGCTTGAGTTTCGAGAAAGACGTTACAGGCTTGTATATGTCTGGGCACCCTTATGACTCTTATCAAGATAAAATTTTGCCATACACGAATTGCTCAATCAAGAATTTTGCTGACTGGCAAGGACAGAATCTCAGACCTTGTATCGGCGGAATCATAACCGGCCTCAAAGAGAAATTAATGAAGAACAAAGTCGACATAATGTGTAATCTAAAACTTGAAGACTCTGAAAGCGATATTGACATCGTGATATTTGCCAGTAAATGGAAGGAACTCAAAGGCACTCTCACAAACGGAATGCCATGCGTGATTGAAGGTAAAATTGACGACAGGGGCGGAATGGTTCTTGAGAAGATTTACAACATGGACGAACTGGAGGAGAAAGCTACTCGTTACCTTAGGCTGAACTGGGTGGTAAATGGCGACGAGGATAATACGTTAATGTCATTCTTTAGACCGTTAAACAGCAGCAGAGGGAATGTGCGTGTGCTTGTGTCTTTCAAGGACGACAACGAAGAGTGCGTGATGAGCTTCAAGAATTTTCATGTTGACCTTAAAACTTTACCCGAGAACGTTACGCGGGCTGTAACAAAGAATTTCACGATTTAGCGTTGATTGAGAGCATATTGCTTTATCTCGTTTCTAGGGATTTTGTAATTGCTCTCAATCTCTTTCACAATATCCTTAACGCTTAACTCATCTTCAAGCATTTTATCAACTTCGGCGTGCCACAACTTTTCCTCGTCGTCGTGATTTTTGTTGCAGCCTTCAATCACCAGCACCAGCTCACCTTTTGCGCCTTCGGTTATTCGGGCCAAAATACCTGATAAATTTTCGCGTATAGCCTCCTGAAATACTTTGCTAATCTCGCGAACCAACGCGGCCTTTCTATTTCCGAACGCCTGAATCATTTCCGTGATGTTCTTCTCCGCTTTGTGTGGCGATATATAAAAACATAACGTGTAAGGAAAATTCTTGAGGCTTTCGAAAAGTTTTGTGCGTTCTCCCGTTTTCTCCGGCGGAAATCCCATGAATACAAATGGCTGTGGCGTCAATCCCGATAACAAAACCGCGGGCAACATAGCTGAAGGGCCGGGCAATACGTCAACTTCAATGCCTTCATCAACGGCTCGTCGTAACAAAATCCAACCTGGATCAGAAATTCCAGGGGTCCCAGCATCAGAGATAACCGCAACTTTTTTACCCTCGCGCAATTTCTCAAGCAACCCTGGCAATTTTTCATTTTCATTGTGAACGTGAAACGACGTAAGATTTTTATCAATTTCATATTTCCGCAGCAATATGCTTGAAGTTCTCGTGTCCTCACACGCTATTAAATCAGCTTCACGCAAAACTCTTAACGCCCTCAAAGTTATATCTTCAAGATTTCCAATTGGAGTTGGAACTAGAGTCAATGGCATTGTTATTCCCTCACTATGTCAATTACTGTAATTTCTGGCGGAACGAACAAACGCAGCATGGCTCCGTTAAAGCCCGAACCATTGCTAACATAAACGCAACCTCCAGCTTTTTGCGATAAACCTTGTGTACTCTTTGAGGCAAAATTTTTAAAATATCCTAATGGCCAAAATTGTCCGCCGTGAGTGTGGCCAGATAGTTGCAAATCAAATTTCCCCTCGGCATCAAACGGAAGCCCCGGCCTATGCTTTAGCACTAACACGAATTTATTTTCATCGCCAGGTTTTAGAAAAGGTTTCAGCCAGCCGTTGATAATGTCATCGAGTCCAACAATAACGATCCCTGCCGCCTCAATTCGTTCATTGATTAACAGGTTAAAACCGCATTGCCTGATTATTCCTTCAACGTCCTCATCAAGAATCCAATAATGTTCATGATTGCCATTTACAG
>CAJOGG010000173.1:0-838 GCA_905234205.1 uncultured Synergistales bacterium
GATTCTGTCGTTAGTTTACTTGGATCAAACGGCAGTCTGAACCCGTTGTAAATGCCTTCATCGGAATTATTAGAAGTCTTAGCTTGATTAAATACTTCAGATCCAGCGTTTCCCGAACCTCGCGCAGGGAATGTTTCTAGCACACTATAATTCGGAAGCTCTCCATTTCTAAGATTAGTATCAACTAACCATTCATGGCGATCTTGAGTTTCTGATAGAGGAGTATTTCTTCTCTGTTCATTTGTAAAACGTTCTCTAGTTTGGGTATTGCGTGCTTCGACTTCACCACCGAGAAAATTATAAATGTTGGCTAGTTTATAATTTCCATTCATGATGTGGTCTAGCTGTTCTTTAACGTTACTCCAAATCGTTTTATCACGGTCAGATAGTTTATCTATTATCTTCTGCGCACGTCGTTCACTTCCGTGATAATACATGTCTGCTGCTCGTTGTATTTCGGGCGAGAATTTTTTTAACTGATCAAAAAATCTATAAATAAATTTACCCACAGCTTCACCGGTTATAACTGCTCCTTGTGACTGGCCTCCGAAAGCAAAACCCTCTATATCCTGTATTGCATGTTGTATTTCATGAATCAGCGTAGACTGGATAGCATCAAGATCGTTACGATGAACAGCATCAATTTGAATACTTTTATCGTTGTGGTCGTATAACCCATAGGCATTCCCGTTTAATATCTGTTCTTGAAAATAGACGGGCATATCTGCTAATTCTGGATAAGCATCAAATAATTCTTTATTATCATAGACTTCATTCAAGGACATGGAGAACGGCATTCCTTCACTTTTAAGTACGTCCCATACTTGCGCAACATCGA
>CAJOGG010000173.1:851-4679 GCA_905234205.1 uncultured Synergistales bacterium
CGGGAGCGATTTCCCAGCCTGTAGCGAGCCTAATAGTTTTGTCATCTTTTCCTGCTTTGCTCATTTCCTTTGCGACGTTGAGATTATCTATACGATAGGTATTTCCTTCACGTTTATCAAGCTCTCTAGCTCCCTGTTCGCCAAGTATCTGGTTAAAATGTTCACTTGATCCTTCAGCGTCATTCCCTAACATATGGTCGAAAATCTCTTTGATTTGTGGGCTTAACTCAAATTCATGTTCCCGACCGTCAGCTCCAACATATTTTATATCCTTTACAGATTTATATAACTCGGTGAGCCAACGTTTGAAAGCTTCGAATATGTGTTTTATTTTGTTTGAAGGTGCTTCCCCAGTTCTCATATACCGTTCTAAATCCGTAGCCCATTTCTCGTTTGCATCAATCCAGCGTGCGTTATCTGCTTCTGACATATTCTTGAAGTCAATATCACTTATTCCATATGATTCTAATAACATTTGCCAGTCATGTTTTGCAAGTCCTTTGAGTTGACCTGTTTGCGCGAATGTATTAAATTTTTTCAGGAATAAATGCCCCATTTCGTGCAAGATAGATGATCGATTGGCCATTTTTGAGACTCTTAGAAGTGTTTGTGCTTCCTGTTCGAGCCCACCATATCTATTGCGTTTTTCGGGTTTAAATTCGATTCTAGCACGAGCTTGATTCTTATGTTCTTGATCTGTGTAAATTTCAGGCCTATATTCAAATTTAAGGTGATCAGCTTTGACTAAATCTTGCAAGGATATTCCGGTATATTTTGAAAAGAAGTTATTCCCTCTAACATACATGTGGCTTAATGCTTCAGCTTCATCTTCACTGCGGTTAATGTCAAGAATTTGCTCTTTTATCCATTGGCGAATTTGTTCTTCAGTTTTTGGGGTCTCGCGAGTATGAGAAATAGCTTCTGTGAGTATCTGCATTTTTGTTTTAGGGGCCTCATCAGCAAACAACAGCCCTTGCCCTTCTTGGGCCTCATTCATAGCTATATCGACATAATTAGTTAATCCCTGCGAGATTCGTTTCCAGCCACGTTTATTTTCGTCGAAAAAACGTAATAATTTCTTAGCTTCTGGCGATACCCCATCGTCAAACATTAATATTTGATTAAGATATTCTGCAACCGTCTCTCCTCTACGTCTTAGAGTGGCTAAAGTCTTTACAGCTTGTGCCACGTCTTCACCTATGGAAATATCAGACGAATAACCGGCCATTTCAAATGCAGCTATTCTCGGTGCAGCTTCGATTAGAGCATTGCTTATATTCTTAATGTCATCGTCATAAGTTTCTGTTAGACGGCTGAGTATATCTTTGTCTTTGTATGCTTTTGCCGCCAAGGCATTACGAACTCGTTCATATCCGGCTTTTGAAATATAACCGTCGCTTGTCTTTAAATCACCTTGTTCATTCGTGGGTAAACGAGCAATTATGTGATTTATAAATCTGCCATTATCTTCAAAGGAGCGATCAAAGTCGTAGAGATTTAATAAGTCTGGCGTTATAACTTTAGCGTCGTCCATAGCATGTTCTGTCGATGACATTTGTGCGATACTTGACTCGTTAGCTTCGGAGGTAAATTTGACTCTGTCAACCTCGCTGATTCTCTCGCGTACTAACACAGGCTTCTTCATTTGTGCGACATATTTAGGGTTAAGTCCAAAACTTGCCGCATTCTCATTTACCCATGCTTTGTAATTATCTGCAAAGTGAGTCGTTCCATAAGCACGACGAAGTGCCATTATACGACCATTGCCGCTTTCTACAACCATATCAGGCCCGATAATAGGCGCACCATCAGAGGCCATAATATTTCGCCCTAATCGCCTTGGATCTATATTACGCATTATTTTCTCAACTTGCGAATTACTAACAGAGCTGCTGCGGTTACGTGGCTGTAATTCCTGTGGATAGGCTGGGTTAATCGTGCCATTATCATTATTTGAAGTAATTAGTTTATCAACATCAATAACTCTATATCGCACGTCAACTTCTGTATTGTTAGCAGTGACAACACGATCAATATTTCTGTTTTTAGGTTGAACTTTATTAGCTTCAAGAGGTTTTATTGCGTCATCTTCATGTTGTTGTTCCTCAGATTGAGATTGTCCTGCTTGTGCTATTTCTGGAGCGTCATCAATAGCCATTCTCACCGGTTCAGCTTTTAGATTATCATTCTTAATTTCGCTTGGGTTGTACATATCAGCTTCAGTGAATCCTAGCCCTATTTGAGGGTTGTTATCGCTAATCGGTGTAGGGGTTAAATTAGCATATTGTGTTTGGACAGGCTGCGGAGTCTCTGTTGTTTGAGGCGTAAGCTTTTCAGCTTTTATTTGTGCAGAACTTTTGCCGTAATTTTTTATAGCTTCCTCAAGATTGGCAATGTGTATTTGTGCCTTTTGGAGTTCTTCTGTGTTATTAGGGTCTATACCAAGCAGTAGTTCTTCAGCCTTATTTCTATCGTCTACAAGTTGCTTATATCCGTTTTCATAGTCTATTTGTTTGCGAGATTGTTTCAAGTTCATTGGCAGCGTTAATAAGGAGGTCAAAGCTGTTGAAGCTGATACTTCTGGTGCTAATTGCATAAACGTTTCAGGCCATTGCTTAGCACTTTCTCCAAGTTCAGACATAAAGCCAGTTCCGTTATTAAGAGAGTTAGTGGCTGCATGCTCTATTACTTGCTGTGAGGGTTCTTGCAATAACTCATTAACTTGTTCACTTAACAGACCGCGAGCGACTCTCCCTAATGGTGTCTTAGCTTTAGATGCGAATGTCCCGAACGGTGATAAGGCATAATCAAGCGTTGTATTAAGTGCCATATTAGCAAGAAAATCTTTATCTGCGGCAGCTATTGCTCCATTATCATATTGCCCGTTCTTATATGCGTCAGCCAAGAAACCGCCTGCTTCTGACAGTGCCTCAGAACCTCCCATACCTAATGCCCATGCCAGTGGGGTAACACCACCGCTTAAAGCACTTAAGGCTGCGCCTGCTCCCATATAACCAAACGATGACCCTGTACCCTTCGCCACATTTGCCTCAAAAGTAGGGTTATCTCCTAATAAATCATGTTCCCAGTTGTTAAGCGTATCATCTATAGAATTATGAAGGCCGAGCGTTCCTTTTGCAGCACTAGTGATCCAACTGTCTTCATAAGGGACTAATTTGTTAATTTCATCAGTGCTGTACCCTAATTTGTAGAATAAATTTCTGTCATGTTCGTTTAAGGGATCACCGCTCCATGGAGATACGCTTTCAACCATTCTTCCTATATTTCCTAATGCTAACCCAGTACCACCGATAAGCGTATTATTAGCCATCCCTGCTGCTCCAAGTCCTAAAGCTCCGAGTAATGTTATTGGATCATTTGTATTTGTATATTCTTGAGCAGAACTTTGAACGTTTCCGGATTGTATGGCGGCTAATGCGTCAGATACTGTAGCAAATTTTGGGCTATTTGGTTGTTGAATCGTGCTGTTTTCTTTCTCTCGTATTTGTGTTAATGCTTCTTGTATAGTTTGCATTTTTTCACCAACTTAATTATTTCTCATGCCAGCTATGATTGTTAAAATAGCAGGGTCAAATGGATCAGAAAGGTCTACATTCACTCCGCTAGCTTGCAAAGCTTTTATCCTTTGTTGTAGTTCTTGAGGGTCTATGCCAGACAAGATGTGCGAAGAGTCAAAATTGCTAGGCCATGAATTATATTGATAATCATATGGGAGATATTCTCCTATTTGTCCTTGTGTTGTTGTTCCTTTTACAGGCCATGACCATTGAGTAGGCGTTGTATATGTCCCGTCCTTTTTACTCATGC
>CAJOGG010000174.1 GCA_905234205.1 uncultured Synergistales bacterium
GTGACGCTACAGTGCCTTGACGCTCTGAATATGGGAACACGTGAACCCGGCCAAGCCATGAGTCTTTCATAACGTTAAGGGTATTCGTAAAAGCTTCGTCGCTCTCACCAGGAAAGCCCACTAGAATATCGCTCGAAATATGAAGGTTATCGCTGATTTTTTTTCGCGCATTGTAGCACACATTCACAAATTCACTAGCCTTATAGCCACGTCGCATTGAAGATAATATCTCGTCGTCGCCGCTCTGTAATGGCAAGTGCAAATGAGGACAGAACGCTTCGCAATCGCTCAACGCTCCCAGTAAATTATCATCAAGGCAAAATGGTTCAAGTGATCCAAGCCGCAAACGTTTTAGCCCGGAAATTTTTGACACCTCACGAATTAATTCAGCCAGTGAAGAATCAATATCGCGTCCGTAAATTCCCAAGTGAATCCCCGTGAAGATTATTTCTTTAGTGCCATTGTCAATTAACCGGCGAATCTCATTGAGTATATTTTCTCGTGGCCTACTGACTGGACGACCTCGCAAAAATGGAATTATGCAATACGTACAAAAATGATCGCAGCCATCTTGAATCTTCATAAACGCCCGTGAATGCATTACAGGTTGAGTGAGTTCAAGCTCCTCCCACTCTGAAGGCATGAAAATATTTTGTGTCCTCAAATCCTCAAAGCCTGGTTTATCGCTAAGCATGTTGATTAATTTCTCCGGCACAAGATTTTTCCCTTTGCTTCCGGCCAAGATATTAATCCCAAGTTCACGCGCTGAATCCTGATTTAGATTTTGTGACCAACAACCGCACACAGCTAGCACGCCTTTTTCCCCAAGCTCACGCCTCACACGTCGGACAAGCTGTCTACATTTTCGATCTGCTTCATGAGTTACTGAACAGGTTACTATTACAGCCGCGTTAATTTCCGAAGAAAGAGTTTCCGTTATTTCAGCCCCGTAAGATTTCAAAGCGCCCGCAATAAATTCCCCTTCACACAAACTCGAACGACAGCCGAATACGTGAATATAAATTTTGGCGTTTAACTCCATGATTTAGTCGCACGACAGCCCCACCAATCGCCGATCTTGAGTTCCTTATCGATTTCCAGGCCCGACGAGTTCAACACAGATAAGAACATGGAGCTTTCTACACTGGTCATGCCGGAGAAAATCGCGAATCCTTTCGGCTTTAATACTGGTCTGACATCAGGGAGCATTGACACATTGGGATTGAGCAAAATATTTGCCGTCAAGATATTAACTTGGCCCTTGAATCCTTTGAGTAAATCGCCCTCGGACAACTCACAAACTTTTGGGTTAATGCCGTTAAGATTCATGTTGCGTTTAGCTTCGTCTAGCGTTGTCGGGTCAATATCGCGCGCAATGGCTTTATCTGCTCCAAGCTTCAAAGCAGTGATGAATAAAATTCCCGTGCCTGTGCCAACGTCAAGGATAGTATCGCCTTCCTTAACGACTTCTTCAAGCAACGTCATAGCTATTTGTGTACTCTCATGATAGCCGGTTCCGAAAGCAGTTGACGGGTAAATATATATAGGCGTTCTGTTTGGGGCTATCTCTTCTTTCTCGTGCCATGGTGCCATAACTACGAGGCTTTTACCAACGTTCAAAGGCGGGAACGCGTCATAGTGCTGCTTCTCCCAAGGTTGGTTGCTGGTCTTGTAAGCGCGGGTTAAATCTATGTCCTTAAAATCTTTATCCTTGAGAATGAAATTAACCATGAACATTAAATCGTCTAGTGGCTTTGTCCCGTCGTAATCAGCTCTCAAGAACAAACGCTCATTGCCTTCCGAATCCTTCTCTGTGAAAATATATGAGCCTATAGAATCTGACAAGGCTGCAACCGTGCTTAACAATTCTTCGCTATTATCTGAAAGCGGCGTGCTAAATTCTATGGTCCACCAGAAATTATCTTTCTCTCTTTGTGCTTCGATGATACTTTCTAATTCGTCCAATTTACAAAACTCCGTGAAAAATTTTTGCTACTTTGAGAATTATATCAGGCAACAAAAAATCTCCCGCCCATCAAGAGCAGGAGACTTCAACTCTAATACTTTCTTAACCCTTTATAACGATATTAACGAGTTTGTTAGGAACAGTGATGACCTTCACGACTTCTTTGCCGGCGATTTTGTCAACGATATACTGCTCCGATAGAATGCTCTTCTCTAAATCTTCCTTGGACATTTCCGCAGGACGCTCAAATTTTCCGCGAACCTTGCCGTTAATTTGCGCAACAATGGTAACGCTATCTTGAACCAACGCTTTCTTATCAGCAACGGGCCAAGCCTCAACGCAAAGCATATTTTCATGGCCAAGCATTTCCCATAACTCTTCCGTGATGTGCGGGCAGAACGGCGACAAACAATTAAGCAACGTATCTACAGCTTCTCGTTTTAACTCCCAGGCTTGTTCACTTTCATCATTGAGTGAGTAAATGGCATTCGTGAGTTCCATTAATCGCGCTATAGCAGTGTTAAATTGCTTCTCGTCGTAAATATCATGCGTAACATTTTCGATAGTGCTGTGGATTTTGCGTTTAAGCTCACGTAATTTCGAGTCATTGATCTCGTCCATAGCTATAATTTTATTGCCATAAGCCTTGAGACTCTCGCAATTTTCCTCAATGTATCGCCAAACCCTGTTCAAGAATCTGTGCGCGCCTTCAACGTTTCTATCTGACCATTCGAGATCGTTATTAGGTGGTGCCGCAAAGAGTATAAAGAGTCTAACTGTATCAGCTCCATACTTGCCTACAATTTCGGTTGGGTCTACGGTGTTGCCAAGGGACTTGGACATTTTCGCGCCGTCCTTGATAACCATTCCTTGAGTTAGTAAGCGCGTGAAAGGCTCTCTGTATTTCGTGAGGCCAATATCAGTCAAGAACTTCGCAAAGAATCGGGCGTAAATCAAATGCAAACACGCGTGTTCAATTCCTCCGATGTATTGATCAACCGGCATCCAATAATCAACGTCAGATTTCTCAAACGGTAATTTATCATCACCAGGCGAGCAATATCTATCAAAGTACCATGACGAACAGAAGAACGTGTCCATAGTATCAGCTTCACGACGAGCAGGGCCACCGCAATGAGGGCAAGTAGTGTTGAGAAATTCCGGGAGGTCTAATAATGGAGAGTGGCCAACTTCTTTGACTTCAACGTCTTCAGGGAGTCTTACAGGCAATTGATCTTCAGGCACAGGCACGACGCCGCATTTATCGCAATACACAAACGGAATAGGAGTTCCCCAATATCTTTGACGAGAGATTAACCAGTCGCGCAATTTGAAATTCACTTCACGTTTGCAGTAGCCTTTTTCTTCGCCCCAGTCGATCATTTTTGTGATAGCGTCAGACGTTTTGAGGCCGTCAAAATCTCCGGAGTTACAGGCTATTCCGTCCTCCTCAAAGGCTTTTGTCATTGTATCGCCGTCAAGTTTCGTACCGTCTTCAGGATTTATAACGGGTATTACAGGGATATTATATTTGCGGCAGAAATCGAAGTCGCGTTGGTCATGAGCAGGCACGCCCATAATAGCTCCTGTTCCGTAATCAATGAGAATGTAGTTAGCTATCCAGATAGGAATCTTTTTGCCAGTAACAGGGTGAACGCCATAAAATGGAGTCTTGAATCCAAGTTTTTCCGCGCCCGCGTCAGAGCGTTCAATCGAGCTTTGTGAGCCAACTTTTTTCACGAACTCCGCCAATTTTTCAGCATCATCAGGATTCATACTTGCCTGCATTTTCTTGACTAGTTCATGTTCGGGAGCAAGAGCTATAAACGTTACGCCATAAATCGTATCGAAACGCGTAGTG
>CAJOGG010000175.1 GCA_905234205.1 uncultured Synergistales bacterium
AAGACGAGTATTACTCTGCTGAAGGCTTGGCCATGAGAAATAATATTGACACTCCTGGGCTAGACTTAAGGCCGATGGAATTTGTTGAGCTTGAAAGGCGTCGTTACTCATTCAATATAAACAGGTTGATTTTGTGGGGGCTTATTGTCGGGTTCGTTATGTTGTCAGTGGGGACGATCTCTTACACATTCACATGCATACGAAATCTGACCACCGAAATAGAAATCATGAGGGATAGCGTCAGTGAATACACGCGCCAAAGAATGGAGCTTGTACAGGAGAATCAGCGCCTTGAACGAGAAAATCAGGCTACTGAAAAAGTTTTGCAGTTCCTTCAAAATGATATTCCAGTGCTTGAAATCATGGAGGCTTTAGAAGCAAATGCGGGCATAGGACTCAAATTCGATACGGCAGATTTTTCGCGCAATGGCTTGACGGGCGTTACTGTGATTCTTGACGGCAAAGCGGACAATGACAAGGCTATCATGAACATGACAGAAGGACTAAAAGCTAGCAACAAATTCTCAAGCGTAATGTTACCAATATCGCAACGGGATCAAACTGGCAGAATTATATTCAAGCTGGTATTAAGAATGGGAGGCTAAAACGGAATGCTCACAAAAAATTTTAAGCAGCGTACTGCATTTTCACTCGTGGAAGTATTAATAGTGGTTACGATTCTAGGGATCATGGCCAGCTATCTAACACTAAGCGCTAAATCTACAGGACAGACAGCTAGAGCCGAAGCCGAGAAAGTAGCACAATTCTTCAGGCGATATATCACAAAGGCAGACAAGATTCATGGAGGGTATTGTTTCAAAGTGGAGAACAAGGCAATTATTCTCATGAATAACAAGGACTCTAACATGTTACGTAATATGGAAAATAACCCCGAAAAAAAGGAAAATGCCAACGGTGGCTGTTCGTATCTAACAAGTAACGATAATTATCTTGTGTATAATCTTCCAGATATTAGTCCTAATGGCAAAAAGGTTACGGAAGTGTCCACACGTAACGTAGAAATCCTAGTAAAAAATAGTGATGACGAAGAACATTATAGAATCCAAGTGAATGGCAAGGGGCCTTCTTACTGGGTAATTATTAGTTATGACAATACGTTGTAGCAATAAATCGGGGGGGGTGCAGGCTTTACTCTCGTTGAGGCTCTGATTTCTGTAACAATCATTATGATAATGGCTAGTTCTGTCACTCTTAATTCCAACACGTTTAGACCAACCGCAAAAAGTGAAGCCGAAAAAATCGCCGCGTATGTTCACAAAGCTATGCAACGTTCTGACAGAATACACGATGGCTTTATAATCATGTTTGGGACTCGCAACGAGCAAAGAGAAATTTGGATCGTATGGGACAGCAAAGGCAGCAACAAATATGAAAACATTATTCTATGTTACAAGCAACGTTATTGATAATCCACTTCATTATTCACCTCAAAGCAACGCTTTCACAACAACTGGCCGCACTTTCACAGTCACTAGGACCAGTGATAATAGCTACTACTGCGTCATATTTTATCAACACGGTGGACGAATCAGAGTATCACAAACTCCTCCGTAATTATCTTCATAGGCTATAATAAACGTAAAAATTTATCAGGAGTGCTTAACTTGCAAAAAAATCCAAGAAATCTCCAACAGAGAAAAAAACGTAGTCGTAAATACTTGTTCATTGTCGTATTGCTCGTATTGTTGATATTCGTGTCAATCGCAGCAGCTTATTCAGCTTATTACATGAAAGTCCCCTCGAATTTTTGGGAAAGTATGATTCCCATACCCGATGGTGATAAAGTCAGCGTAGTTATAGAAAGTGGAATGACTGCTTCACAAGCGGCCAGGGCTTTTGAATTTCAGGGAGCGTTAGACAAGGGATCGCCGGCGCAATTAACTAAGGGGCTCGTGAAATTTGGTATTGACAAAAAGATTCGCGCAGGACATTACAGTGTTGTACCGTCAGACGCTTGGAACTTGGCCAGACAATTACGGACGCTCAAGCCCGCTTTGCTAAAGGCACAAATACTTCCCGGTATCGATATTTTTGCTATGACAGATTCACTTGAAGATCAAGACGAAAAATTGACGCGCCAAAAATTTTCCGAGGCCCTCTTACGTGATGACAATTACCCGCCAAAATTGCTTGAGATCCTCAACGAATTGCCCGACGACGAATATACTCGTTACACGTTCTTGTTACCAGAAACTTACATGCTAGTAGATAGAACCGCTGATGAACTTGTAAACGCGGCCGCTTCTGCATGGTGGAAACTTTGGGGAGAATTTATCGAGTCAAAAAAATTTACGGCAAAACAAATTCAAGACGCTGCCATAATTGCCTCTATGGTTGAGCGTGAAGTCCTTCATGATTCAGAATGTCGAACAGTTTCCGGGGTCATTCACAATCGAATCAAAAAAAATATGCTGCTTCAGATTGATGCAACTGTAGTATATGCATGGCGCCTCAAAGGTAGGAAACTGACTCGCGTGTTGAATAAAGATCTTGAGGTTGAATCGCCATACAACACTTACAGAATAACAGGCTTACCTCCTAGGCCAATATGTGTGCCTGGAATTGAATCTTGGGGGGCAGCACTTGATCCAGAAACTAATGATTACTATTACTATGTTGCAGGCAAAGACGGCTATCACTATTTCGCCAAAACCTACAAGGAACATTTACTGAACATCAAACAGGCTCGTTCGGAGAAATAGCTTCTGGACGATTCGTCCAGGAGTTTTTCACTGTCAGAGTCATTCGTTCGTGAATATCCCCTCGTCTATATGAATAGCAACGTGAATCCTTGAACGTGTCGATCCCTGATAGAGTTATGTTGCTCTCGTTGAGGCCAGCGTCTAATAGTTGCGTCTTAATCTCGCCAGCTAAATCAAAATATACTTTGTTGTCATTCACGTCATAGTTATTAGCGTGAAAAGCTTCGAGTCCTTTGCGTGTCCATTCGTCGTCTATATCTCTGCAATAAATTTCGCGTCCTATACACGGCCCAATCCATGCGCAAGTGTTTTTAACGTCTTCAATTAGTTTCAAGCCCTCTCCCGAAATATTCAACACCGTGCCCTTGTAGCCAGAGTGTAAAATCATTGCCCAGTCTCTTCCCCATAGCATAACCGGCGCGCAGTCAGCAAACCTCAACGAAGCTTGAGCCTTTGCAGTCGTAAGCAATACCCCGTCGGCTTTGGGACGTTCAGGAAGAATGTAGTTTGTAAAATTTTCGTCCCTAACATGAATTATGTTTTTGTCGTGAACCTGTGAGGGCACAACTTGAGGCAGATTATCATCGGGCGTAAAAATTTCGTCCTTCATGAAAAACTCTGCGTGCAAAAATTTTGGCGTGTCTATTCTCATTTGCTATTAACTCCTTATGCTAAAATCTTGAAACTTTAACATTATACGAGGGATTTATTATGCATCTTGATTTTTTTGTCGTAGTAACTAATCTTATCAGCTTGTTTTCTATTGTCGCTGTGGGATATGTTGCTGCACGTTCTGGAGTTGTTGGTGAAAATGCGTCGGCCGTGTTTTCGTCGTTGCTCATGAAGGTAACTTTGCCTTGTACGATTTTTATTTCACTTGTTCAGAAAGATTATGACCCTGCGTTTATTCATGATAGCTTGATAATATTTTTTGCTGGCATAGTTGTATTTGGTGGGCTTATGTATTTGTCTCGATACGTTGCGATTTTGTTCGGAGTTCCTGAAGGTACGAGGGGCGTATGGGCATTTGCTGCGGCTTACACTAATTCCGGCTTTATGGGATTTCCAATAGCCTTGGCTTTACTTGGGCCTGAAGGTTTAGCGTTATCCGTGGTGCTTAATATAGCGTTTAACGTCACGATTTACACAGTGGGGATTCTGGAATTACTGCGAGATAATCCCGGGCACGAGGGCAAAAAAATAAACATCAAGCAAATAATTTTTAGCAACATTAACATAGCGACAGTCTTAAGCCTGATATTCTATTTCGGAAGAATTTCACTGTCTCAAAGTTTAGCCACCCCGATAAATTATATTTCAGGAATAACAACGCCGCTTTCAATGATGATAATCGGAATAGTATTGGCTCATTCACGAGGGCGCGAGGTCTTCACGGATAAACACGCATGGAGCTGTACGTTCATGAGCTTAATCGTATATCCTGTAGCGTTATGCTTGCTACTGAAAGTTTTCCCATTGAGTTCGAATCCTTTCGTTGACGTTGTGTTGATTCTTATTGTTGCAATGCCTGCCGCGAGCGTTACGGCCGTTTTATGTGAGACCTATCACGGAAATATTCAATTTGCTGCTAAAGTCCTGTTCATTCAGAATTTATTGAGTATACTCACGATACCGTTAATCTGTATGCTTATAAGTTAGGAGGAAGAATTTATGAGACTAAAAATTTCGATCGCGTTAGTGTTGGTTATGTGCTTGTTATTGTCTGCATATGGTGCTGTCAATCCTGAAGACTCGTCGGGCTTTGTGAACGTCAGCGAAGTTATTCCCGATATAGTTCTCGAGATTCGCTATTACTCTGATTACAATTTCGTAGGCGAAAGAATTGACGGCTATGAAGCTCCTGTTGCAATGTTGACGCGAGAAGCAACGGAAGCTTTGAAGAATGCGGCTGATGAATTGCGAGAGCAGGGTTACATGTTCAAGATTTACGACGCGTATAGACCACAGAGGGCAGTAGATCATTTCGTGAGGTGGGCCAAGAATCTCAAAGACACTCGCATGAAGAAAGACTTTTACCCGGAACTCAAGAAGTCAGTGTTATTCAAACAAGGTTATATCGCGCGCAAGTCAGGCCATTCACGAGGCAGTACGATTGATTTAACGCTGGTTAATCTCGAAACGGGAGAGGATCTTGACATGGGAGGGACGTTTGATTATTTCGGAATGCGTTCACACCCTGACTATAAGCGAATCACGAAAGAGCAATACGAAAATCGAATGCTGTTGCGTAATATAATGCTCAAACATGGATTCAAGCCGATAAGTACAGAGTGGTGGCACTTCACGTTGAAAGATGAACCATACCCGAAGACTTATTTCAATTTCGCGATTAAGGAGAAAGATAGCGATGAATGATTTACAAGTAGCAATGTCACGGATGAGTTAGCACATAATTTCAACGTCCTCAAAAAAACTTTAACAGGTGGCGCAAAATTTTTAGGCGTATGCAAGGCTAATGCTTATGGTCATGGAATTGTACAGTGTGCTAAGAAGTTGCAGGAATGTGGCGCGGATTATTTGGCGGTTGCGTCTGTGCCTGCTGGTGTAGAGTTACGACAAGCCGGGATAACTTTGCCTATATTGTGCCTCGGACAAATGACTCCAGACCTTGCTGAATTAATGTGCGAGTATGATATTACACAAGCTGTAGGAGATTACGAGAACGGTAAAGCCTTATCAGATTATGCAATCTCACACGACAAAAAAATTCGCGTTCATGTAAAAATTGATACTGGCATGAGCAGAACGGGATTTTATTGGCCGGAAGAGGAAGCCTCAAAGCAGGAAACATTGAACGATATTTACGAGTTATGCAGATTGCCTGGACTTGAGGTTGAAGGAATGTTTACGCACTTTGCTGTAGCTGATGACGATGAAAATTTTACACGATTACAATTAAGCAAGCTTCTTGACGCAAAAGAGAGACTCTCAAAACGTGGGGTCAACTTCAAAATCACACATGCGGCCGCCAGCGTTGGAGTCCTGAATTATCCTGAAGCACATTTGGATATGGGACGCTTTGGACTCGTTCTTTACGGTTACGCATCAACGGATATTGGCAACGAAGGAAGCAATTTGGATTTACATCCGGTCATGAAGGTTAAATCACGAATCACAGCCGTAAGAAAATTGCCCGCAGGTGCGACTATAAGCTACGGACGAACATATACGTTAAAGCGTGATAGCCTTATAGCAGTCTTGCCTATGGGATATGCTGATGGTCTTTCGCGTACTCTCTCGAATAAATTTAGCGTGAAGATTCATGACACGTTGTGCCCGATTCTTGGCCGAGTGTGTATGGATATGACTATGGCGGACGTTACAGACGTTAAGGACGTTAAGGGAGGAACCGACGGAGGTGATACAGTGACGTGAGACGTATGACGTATGACGTGAGATCTGAGACTTATGACTTAAGACTTGAGACTTTTAGAATTAAGAACGATGTAACGAAAAGCCCCAATTCCCCTTCTTTTAGAAGGGGTGCCCGAAGGGCGGGGTAGTAATATAAAACTATTTCCTTGAGCAGTCCCGAAGGGACAAGACGCACGAAGCGCAATTAACCCCACATAAGGCGAAGCCGCAATGTGGGTCCAGCAAGAAACCAAAAACCCAAATAGAAATGAAAAACACACCCAAATCCCCACTCATCCTCAACCTCCTCGGCCTCGCCACCGCCCTGGCCGTCTTCATGATCCTCATGGCTCAGGTCCGCTACGACCGCCGCTACAACCGCTGCTTCGCGGACTCCGAACGGATGTACCGCGTGGAGGACAACACCGACGGTCAGGGCTTCTCCCACTGGATGACCGGCAGCGAGATGGCCGAATACCTCGACAGTCTCGACGAGGTAGAGTCCGTCTATCAGTTCGACCTCACCCAACTTTCTAATATCAAGTATTGCGACCCCGTGTTGGCAAACTCCGTGGAGGGTGTGAGCAAGCTGTCGTTCGGAACCGTTTACAGCACGCAGTTCTTCGACTTCTTCGGCTACAAATGCGTGGACGGTTCGTTCAGCGACTTGGATGGCGATGACGAAATTGTTATTCCCGAATCGTTGGCCAAAAAAGTGTTCCCGAAAGAGGGTGCGGTCGGGAAGAGACTCCTGCTCAACGACAACTTTTTCGGCCAAGACACCGTTCTACGTCCAACGATTGTGGCGGTGTATAAGGATATGCCGAAAAACAACACTTTCGGCAACCCGCTGCTTTTCATTGAAACTCCGCAACTGGAATACAAAGTGTTGAAAATCAACCGGGATTCGCTTGAGGCATATTGGAACGAGCCCGAAGATTTCGAGTTTGAAGCATGGGGTGTCGGGAAAAGTCCCACTCCCGATTCACTCTTTGTTAATGTTTATCTTTACAGCAAGACACAAGATGACACGGAGGAAAGCAGTATAGAGAAATGGGTGAAGCTTAGAGCTACCTCTGATCCTGACGAGCCCGCGCCCGCGCTGGTGAAGGACACCTTGAAAATGCCCAAGACCTGGGGCTCTATTTACTGCAAACTGAAACCGGGGGTCAACCCTGACACGCTGGCTGCTGCATTGAAGATGAAGTTTTATACGGACAATATAAGGGTGACTTCTGAATCCCCTGAAGTACGGTTGACGGCGGTTAAGGATATCCACTTTGAGGATGATGCCGTCAAGTTCCGCAACCCTGACACTGTCAGCAGGTTTGTGGTGAACTGTATGGCGGGCATTGCATGGGCGGTTCTCATCATCGCCTTCCTCAACTTTGCCAATTTCGCGATGGCGGAGGCACCTCTGCGGATGCGGCGCGTGAACACCCGCAAGGTGCTCGGCGAGTCGGAACGCAGCATCCGTCTCTCCATAACTTCCAGTTACATTGCTCTCTCGATTCTCGCCTTCCTTATCGCGGAGATTATCGTCCTGCTATGCCACCTCTTCCCCAAACTCACGATGATAACTCAGATAGTCTCGTTATCCGGCAATCTCGGCATCGTGGAGATCACCTTG
>CAJOGG010000176.1 GCA_905234205.1 uncultured Synergistales bacterium
CTGTGAGATCAGAATCCGCCGATGTTTATAATTTCTGTAGGATATACGCGTTATTCGTCTTTGTCTGCTCGATCTGAATTATTCGGGCAGTTATCGTTTCGCCTACATTGGCATTTATCCCCGGGCTGAAGTGTATTGGCTTGTTATCGCTGTTCTCTGTGAACGCAAATTCACGTTTAACTTTCTTCTTCTTCTCCGTGACATTGGTACAGATTACCGTGACTATTTCGCCTTCATCATGAAAGAAGCCTGCCTCACGATTAGCCTTCTGCTTTTTTCGTCTTTCTTGTTCCTCCCTTTCTTCAGGAGATAGGACGCACTCCATTTTTCCGTAGCCTGAAGTTATTTTGCCGCCTATTCCGAAATTCTTTAAAGCGTCCTCCGTGAGTCTGAAAGCAAAATCCCGCCATTCAGAGTCATAGCAGCCGATCCAGAATTCAAAAGTTCCTGAAACTGATAAGAATCTAATCGTGGTTGGATCATCAAAATCTGTTGGACGTGCGGATTTTCCCGAATAATAATCGCTGTGGTGAGGTGTCATTACGTCGTCAACAAAGGCATCTTTCACGCTTTCAGGAATTAACCAAGCGTCATAAAACTGTAGAAAACCCGCTTCTTGTTCGTCGTGTTCATCGCTGACCTTCCCGAAAAGTGTATCGTAAACTTTGCCGGGCCCGAAAACTTTTGAGCAATAATGCGCCGTCACTCCCTTGATTGATGAGCCAGGTATCATTGGGATTCCGTATGTTGGATTTAACGTTAAGCCCGTCTCTAGTACATTGCTGCTCCCTAAGCCTGCTATTATCGTGCCTAGAGTCTTGAAACTTTTTGAGCTTGCTATGTTGCTTAAAGCCTTGTGCCTGATGTTGAAAGCCTGTGTGTATAAATCCTTCGAGTTAAAAGCAGCGTCCTTCATTGCTTCGTATAAATCAAGTTTTGAGGAATTATTGTCATCGAGGTTCTTGACGTAACGAGCCATTAACAACGAGGCATTCTCACCCTTCGTCAAATCCAGTTTATCGAAAACTTTACGACAGCTCTGCAACTTTTTCGCCCTCCTTTTTGTCCGGTGCTGCTTGGCAATAACGCTTTATCCATGATGCGGCAGAAAGTGCGTGGCGAGATATTCTCATGTACTCCATTACCATGGCTTCACGGCTTCTTGTTGCTAAATCCCCGGCGTTGTCGATCTCGTTGAAGACTGCTTGTAAATCTTCGACGTACTTATTCATAGACGACTTCTTTTTCTTCTTGGAACATGCAAAGCTCACAGCTTGAACGAGTCCGCACGTGTGAATCAATGATGGAAACGAGAGCGCAAAACTTTTGTAATCGCCAAAATCTGACTCGGCTTGACGCTCTGAAACTCTCAAGAATGCTTTCTGTGCCATTGATTGTTCCTTGGTCTTGAAGTCCACCATGATTACACCTCCTCAAATATGCAACGTGCTTGGCCCTTACCAGTTGAAGCTTTGCCACCGATCTGAATGTTAATCTCACCAGAACAGAATCGCGCAAATAAATCTTCGGGCTTAAGATCCTTCACGAAAACTTTATCGCACCAAAGTTTACCCGTTAATATGCTTTCAACCGGGAGTGCTTCCTCGTACCATAAAGCGCCGTCTGTAGTCGTTCCCGTCTCTTCGTTAATTCTGATGTGTGCGCTAACTTCAGTTCCTGCTTCGCATAAGAAAGTGAAAATATCGTCGCTCACAATCGCAAAACGTTCCACAAAAACTTTCTGCCAGTCCTTATTATCAGCAAAAATTACCTCGGCGGCTTTACTTGCAATTTTTTCGGCCTCGTCGCTTTTTCGTGCGTTCAAGTCTAAATCCTCAAGGTAAAATTTTCCTTCCTCTTTTGATAGCGCAGATTTAGGAGAAATAAAAGCCTCATTATCAGACGGAAATTCAGGGAAGGTTATATCGAGTCGCCTCAAGCAGAACGGTGAAGTTATCCACGCGAAAGTCCCGTAAAAGCTCCTAACAGGGAGGCAAAATATATTAGCGTCAGTGAAGACTATGGCACCCGCTGCACATTCGTTATCACCGCCACGTATGCCAAAAGCTGCTTTGAGTTCGTCGTTATTGCGTCTGTTTTCCTCAGAAGCGTTGTACTTGTCGGCGATCACACCCTTGAGACTGCTACCGGGAATATATGGCCAATTCGTAACTTTTTCGCGCGCTATAGGCATATCAATATAACCAAGTCCGCGCCCTGCGCCTACATGAAGCGGTGTGATTGCGTGAAGCCAATAACGTTTTTCATTCTTACTCATGATTCATTCTCCTCTTCCAATTAATACAAGCCCGAAGCCGTCGTTAATGTCCTGTTCTTTGCAGCATATTGACTTCAGCCACAAATTTTTTGCCATTAAAGTTCCCTCGATTACGTCAAAGAAATACACACTCCCTGAAGGCACAGCACGCCTCATAGGTTTATGTCCAGTTTGTCCGCGTTCGTAGCCCCAACCTGAAACAGGTAGCCAGCGTTCAGTTACAGCAGAGACTAATTTAACTTTTGCGTTTGTGTTAGGGATTGTGCCCGTTAAATCGTTCTCGTTGATCCAATCCGGAAGCCAACCTTTCGAAAATATCGCGGGTGTTGCGAGAATCAGTCGGAAGCTGCTATCAAATTTTTCAGGAAGTTCACTTGGATATTCCCATAAAGTGTTGTCGTTGTAACTGCGTGTGAAATCTGCTAGTCTTCGTTCGCCTCCTAAAGCCGCTGTGAATCTTTCCGGAAGTTCAGCCTCAATATCAAGACTTATTTGACCGTTCGTGAAAGTTTTATTAGTTTCATCTCGTCGTATGAAGTCAAGGCCGGTTGTTGAGAATAAATTCCCGTCCTGCGAAATTCCTGTTGATGGATTGATACAAGCGTGAACTCTTTCATCTTGCGAAGGCGTAGTCAGCGTGTCGTTATCATTTAGTGTAAAATCTTTCTTGCCATTGTTCAGCCACTTAATCATTAAATCACGTTTCCAGAACGCGTTCAACTTCTCCGGCTTAAAATCCTCGTCGGCGTCAGGCTGAGAGGGCATAAGACCATCAAGAGGCATGTTGGCTCCAGAGTCGCTTGGCCATTCTTTCATCGGCTTAACCTGATAAATACTGCTTGAACTCTTCACAATATCGAGCGGTCGCGGAAAATATATCTCATCATTCAATAACGGGAAAGAGCCTCGTATCTTTATTTGCTTGATAGCTTCCAGATTTTCGCCTGCTT
This sequence comes from uncultured Synergistales bacterium, assembly GCA_905234205.1. Lineage (GTDB taxonomy): Bacteria > Synergistota > Synergistia > Synergistales > Aminobacteriaceae > JAFUXM01. The sequence continues at coordinate 3,229 of CAJOGG010000176.1, forward strand.
TGTACATAGTTGTGCGAATCGTGCCAGCTACAAGCGTTTGTGAGAGCCAGTTTAGCGTGTGCATGGGGCGACCTGCTCCGAACGAACGGGCATCACGTGAAATCAACGGGTCAATCGGGGTTATCCTGTAATTCATTTGCTTCACCTTCCTTCATGCTTGAGCCAATCCACTGTGCTAATATAAGTTCGTCTGCAAATTCACGGATCGTTTGAGCGTCATAGACTTTTGCTTTGATATATTCGCCTATTAAATCTTTCTCGCCATTCGTCAACGTAATATCTTTGTTGCTGAATATGCGTGTAACGTCGCTTATAGTTGCCTTCTTGAGTGTTTCTTTGTCGGACCATTTCTCATAAAATTTTGCGTTCTCTCGCAGCTCATAGGGGAATTTTGCCGGTATCTCATTATTCATGAATCTTTCAGCAAACCAGCTAACTCGCTCATCAAGAGACATCGCCGCAAGCCCCGTGCCTTTGTTATCATTCCATTGTTCACGTACTATAAAAGGGATATTGCCTCGTGAACGTACAGAAATTGCAAGGCC
>CAJOGG010000177.1:0-3773 GCA_905234205.1 uncultured Synergistales bacterium
AATTTAACGACGGGTCAATTTACGTAAAAGGCGCGCCCGAAAAAATTATCACACAATGCAAGAATATAGCTAACGTTGATAAACTCAACAAGTATATTAACGCTCAAGCAGGTAGGGCCATGAGATTATTAGCAGTTGCGAAAAAGTTAGCTGACTCTATGGAGCTCGTGTGTGTGTTGAGCATTCGCGATAACGTCCGCAAAGAAGCTGTTGAAGCTATTAAGCGTGTGCGTAACGCAGGGATTCAGGTTGTAATGGTTACAGGAGACAGGAAAGAAACCGCAGTGGCTATTGCGCGTGAAGCTGGCTTAATAACTCGTCCCGAAGAAGTAGCTATGACAAGTTCCGAAATGGCCGAGAAGTCCGACGATGAACTTAAAGCAATTTTGCCGAATTTGCGTGTAATTTCTCGTGCGTTGCCTTCAGATAAGAGCAGGCTTGTAAGAATTGCTCAAGAGTTAAATATGGTTGTAGGCATGACCGGCGACGGCGTGAATGATTCTCCAGCACTCAAGAAATCTGATGTAGGGTTCGCAATGGGATCAGGCACAGAAGTAGCGAAAGAAGCAGGCGATATTACGATTCTTGACGACAATTTCAAATCCATAGCTAAGGCAATTTTATACGGTCGTACTATGTTCAAGAGTATTCGCAAGTTCTTGGTCTTCCAGTTGACTGTAAATGTTGCGGCAGTGCTTATATGTTTCCTAGGGCCGTTATTCGGACAAAACGTAGTCTTGACTGTCATTCAGTTATTGCTGATAAATCTTGCCATGGATACGTTAGCGGCTATAGCTTTTGGTTCAGAGCCTCCACGAGAGATTTACATGAACGAGAAGCCAATCCCACGCGACGAAAATATAATCACACCTACAATGTTCAAAGATATTCTTGTGGGAGCAGCGTATATCACGTTTATATGCTTGGCCGTGTTGTTTGTGCCACCAGTGAGGAAGCTTTTCATGACCGACGATATTATTTACTTGAGGACGGCTTTGTTCGCGGTGTTCATGATGTCGATAACGTTCAATGGCTTGTCAATGGCTTCATCAAAAAATTGCGTGTTCGTTATGCTGTTAATATTCATTCTGCAATACGTGTTTATTGAGTTCGGCGGCGATGTGTTGAGCGTTCGAGCATTGAGTCTTGACTCGTGGCTAAATTGCTTTGTGCTAGCTGTGCTGGTAATTCCTGTAAGGTTGGGAGTGAAATTCCTGCTTAACCGACGATAATAATTAGTCCCCTCCGTAATGAAGGGGGCTTTTTTATATCCTAATGATGGAAAAGAGGCATGTATATGTTGATATTTGATGACAATGGGATAGATGGCTCTATTGACATAACGAAACTAGCAATGGCTTTTCTTGTCGTTAGTATTCACACAGAACCATTTGGGTTTAATTTCTGGCTGGATAAAAGCTTCGGGCTTGTTACGAGATTATGTGTTCCATTTTTCTTTGTGGCAAGCGGATATTTTTACTGGCTTCATAAAAAGGACGGATGGTATTATTTCAATCGGATTAGCCTGTTGTATTTCGCATGGACAATAATTTACCTGCCATTTGATTTATATTCAGGAAAATTTTCAAAAATGTCTTTCAGTGAACTAGCATATAAATTCTTCTGGATTGGCAACGATCATGCTTTGTGGTATTTATGCGGCTCTATAGTTGGTTTCCTGATAATAAATTTTTTGCTCAAGATTTTTTCTACACGTACAGTTTTCGCTATATCGATAATTTTTCTTGTGATAGGGTGTATGAGATCAACTTATGCTCCTATATGTACGAAATTATTCTCAAATAGTTGGGGGGGGGTGCGACTAGAAACGGATTGTATTACGCTTTTCCCTATATGTCACTAGGTATGTTGGCTGCAAAGAGCAGTGATAAGGGGAAAAACAGGAGGATATACGTACATATAGCGGGATTCATTCTTTCCATGGTTCTATTAGCGATTGAAAGTTTTATTCTTGTAGTTAAATTCAATACGTCGTCAACAATATTATGGCTGTCAGTTTTACCCGCAACATACTGTTTATTTCTGATCTGCTTCAACGTAAATATTCAAATTCCCAAAATATACTCCCTGTTCATTCGAAAGTTAAGCACGTTGATTTATGTTTCACATAATTTATTCATCATAGCTTTTAGCCAGCTTCAAGAACATAATCTAGTTTATTGTGGGGTTGTATCGCTTTCATCGTTGATTTTTGCTGTGATTGTTATTAAGGCTTCGGATTCAAAATATCTGCACTGGCTGAAATGTGTATACTAGTTTGCAATAAAAAGCCTCCCCTTACGCAGAGGAGGTTTCAATTATGTGACTTGATTGATTAACTTATTTCTTGAACGGTGCCAATAAATCTTCGTCCCAACCTACTGGCCTGAAGAAACCGCCGTATAATTCTGCTAAATGTGCCTTCATCTCTTCGCTGTGGTAAGCGTCAACGATTTTTCCGTAAAGCTCCACTTTTGCAGGGTCAGCAAGATCTGAAGTTCTGGCCGCAATTAAATTCCAGTACTCGTGCTCACGTGCCTGATCTGCAAATACTGCATCACTCGCCTTTAAGCCGTAATCAAGAGCGTATGTATCATTAATAACACCTGCTGCAATGTCCGGTAACGCTGAAGGAATTGTGTTAGCTGCAAGTTCCTGGATCGTGATCTTCTTGTTATAGGCGGCTATGTCCTCTTTTGCAGGATTGAACCCCGCGCCCTCTCTCAACGTGATAAGCCCGGAGGTTGCTAGAACTTTTATAGCTCGTCCGCCGTTTGTGGGGTCGTTGGGAATTGCGATAACGTCGCCGTCTTTGATCTCGTCAAGTGATTTGATCTTGATTGAGTAAAGATTCAGTGGCACGACAAATGTATTGGCTATGTTAGTGAGTTTGTAGCCTCGGCTCTGAAGTTCATCGGCAAAATAAATTTGATGCTGGAAACCGTTAAGGTCAATATCTCCATCAGCTAACGCTCTGTTAGGTGTAACGTAGTCAGTGAATTGAATAACTTCGAGATTGATTCCCTGCTTGGCCAACATTTCCTTCACGGGCTGCCACATTTCATCATAAACGCTTCCGGTAACTCCGAGTCTTACTGTCTGATCAGCAAATGCACCAGCGACTAACGCTAATACTAGAACGAACGCGACAAATAATTTCCTTGTCATAAACTTTTACTTCCTTTCGCTAATAAAAATGTGAGTATTATACTCTAATGAGTATTCTTTCGCGCCAAAGTTTCCCCAAGCCATTGCACAACGCTGACTCCAAGCACAAGCACAATCACAACGACCCAAGTTATATCTATCATGTTGCGGTCATGGCCATAACGTATAGCGAAATCTCCGAGCCCTCCTGCTCCTACAGCTCCAGCCATTGCCGTTAAGCCTAATAAGCTAATTATCGTGATTGTTATCGCTCGAATTATCGGGGCCAAGCTCTCACGCAAATACACACGGAATATAACTTCAAATGGACTCGATCCCATTGACAAAGCCGCCTCAACAAGTCCCTTATCAGTCTGAGCTAATGCGCTCTCAACCTGACGCGAAAAGAAAGGAGTCGCACCGAACACCAACGGAACTATTACGCCGCGCACGTAAATTGCTGTGCCCATGATCCAACGCGACAAAGGCATCAACGCAGTGAGCAGAATAATAAACGGAATTGAGCGAAATAAATTTATTATCTTGTCCAAAACTTGATACACGGGACGATTTTCCATAATGCCGCCGGGTTTGGTTACAGTTAAGATTATCCCGAAGAGTAGGCC
>CAJOGG010000177.1:3792-4501 GCA_905234205.1 uncultured Synergistales bacterium
TCCATTAACAACGTATCGCCGCAAGCCTTCCAAAATTCTGGTAGCCTCTTCATTAAGTTGGGAAGCAAAACTTTAAGCTCTGGCATCTTGAATCACCTCTACTCTGATATTTTTGCTCCTGTAGTATTCCATAGCTTTGTTGATTCGTTCGTGTGAGCCGTTGAAGATTACGACAGTCCCTCCGACCATTACCCCCGCAACTATCTCAACATCGGCAAGGATTATATTTATCTCAATGTCAAAAGCTCTTGACGCGTAAGAGATTAACGGTTCTGATACATCAGCATGAATATAAACAAGACGTGCCATAACTTCACCAGGTTTAAGCTTTACCATAGGCGAGTCGTCACGGATTAGAGTCTCAATCTTGGAAAGGTTTGAAGTTGTGCGGACGAAGTTACGTGTAACAGGGTGCTGCGGGGTCGAGAAGATCGTAAAAACGTCGCCGGTCTCAATGATTTTTCCAGCGTCCATAACTGCGGCTTTACGGCAAATATTCTTCACTACTTCCATTTCGTGAGTGATTACTACAATAGTGAGGCCAAGTTTCTTGTTGAGGTCTTTGAGTAATTGCAAGATTGATCCGGTTGTTTGTGGGTCAAGGGCACTCGTGGCTTCGTCGCATAATAAAATTGTCGGGGCGTTGGCTAACGCGCGTGCTATGGCTACTCTTTGCTTCTGTCCACCTGATAATTCCGAGGGGTAAGCG
>CAJOGG010000178.1 GCA_905234205.1 uncultured Synergistales bacterium
TAAAGCAATAACAGGCGAGCCGCGAAATGACTGGGACGAGCTAAGCAACTTGCTGCTATATTCAGTTGATCCTGATGAAGCGGCTTACTGGCAGACACGCGACAAGGTGAGACAATTCCAGACAAGGGTACTTGGCCGGAGCTTCAACGGCTTTGCTACGAGTCCACGCAGTGAAGTGCTGAGAAAGTTGAAGTCTGCAATGCGTTACAACGACAAGGCCGCAATTCAACGCTACATGCAAGAATACAAACGACTTGAGGGTACAGACAAAGGCTTCAAGGCCTCAATGAGGGCTATGGACCCGCTGTGGGGACTGAGCAAAGATGACCAGAAGCGCTTTATGAGGTGGATTAATGACGACGACCGGAAATATTTACAGAAAGCTCAACGTTATTACAGAAGAATGGCAGGAAAATATGTGAAGTAGTACAGAGGCCCCTCCCACATGGAGGGGATCAAATTCTTAGCTTGCTGATCACTATTCTGTTCCCTGACGTAAAATATCAAGATATTCCTTGTAGTAAAACACTTTTTTACGCACAGAATTATTCCCCTGCAACAATATTCCTGCGGCACAAAGACGCTTTATTGACGATGAAACAGTATTAAAACTCATACATAAATCCGACGCAGTTCTTGTGATGCCAATTATCGGACTAGCTTCAATGTAGCTGAATAATCGTAATGCACTAACTTTTGCTCGTCCCATGTTATTCACTATTAACAAATTCCGATTGTGAAGTTCTGAAAGCTCTTCTATTGTATGAATTGCATTATCTGAAGATTCTATAACAGCACGCAAAAAGAATTTTACCCACTGTTCATAATCACCTTTTCTCCGAACTTCCGTCATGCGATCATAATATTCAATACGATTCTTCTTTAGAAAATATGATATATAAAGAGCTGGAGTAGTTAATATTTTCCTGTCCATTAGAAACAGAATTATCAATAAACGTCCGATCCTCCCGTTACCATCAAGGAATGGATGTATCGTTTCAAACTGATAATGAATTAACGCAGCTTTAACCAATATATCGGTCTCGTCCTCGTCATTAATATATTTTTCGAGGTCCGACATTGCGTTAGCCATATCTTCAGGATTGGGTGGTATATAACGCGCTGTCCTTATTGTGCTTCCTGCACTCCCTATCCAGTTTTGAGAACGACGGAACTCTCCAGGATTTTTCTCCTCTCCGCGTGTACCAGACATTAATACCTCATGAACTTTTCGAAGCAATCTACAACATAAAGGAAGCGATTTTAAGAGTTCTATAGCCGCCTCTGTAGCCTTAACATAATTTATAACCTCTTTAACGTCTCTATTAACATTTTGATCAATAGCAGTATCTAAAACATCTTCAAGTGTAGCCTGTGTACCTTCTATTTGTGAAGACATAAGAGCTTCTTTACGCACATACATTGCCATAAATAAGCCTATATCCGGAATTTGAACAGATTTACCTTCCAATACACCTATTTTGTGATTTGCTCTTGCTAATAAATTCACAAATTCGTCATCTACATGAAGCGGTGGTTGGGGAGGCAATGGAGATGGAGAGAAAGATTTATACTGAGCTTCTCCAGAAAGATTAACAACATATTTTCCTGCTCGCGCTTCCATAATATATGACTCCTTAACCTGAAATTATTTTTAAATTATAACATAGTTAATTTCAATTTTATCGCTTAACTTGAAATAAGCCGTCGCATTCTCGCAACCTTGTCAAGGTTCTGAAGTTTTGATAACATGCTTCACAGTTCATATCAAAAAATGTAAATTTTGACAAAGTACTGAAAGGTAGGCAGATAATACATGGGATACGAATCCTTGAGAAAAATTTTCTACGTCAACAATGAACGACACCAAGAAATTTACCGGCAGAGGTTTATATCCCCGTCCGCGAGACACCTAGGTTTTGATATTCAGCAGTTTAACTACACAAAATCGTTCAATGCTTTCTATAATTATCCTGAAGAATTAGTGTTGCTGCTCGAAAATATATATGAACAACAGAAACGACTCGTTAATATCATTAATAGCTTGCCGCCGTTAGTTATACATCAATTTGGACTAAACTGCCTTATTGACGAAGTTCAAGCTACATCAGCTATCGAGGGAATACACAGTACACGCAGAGAGCTTCAAGACATTCTTGAGGGTAAAAAGTCCGTGCACTTTTCCAGTATTATCAAGAAGTATGATGCCCTTGTATCGAATGAACACATAAACTTTGAGACATGCCAAGATATAAGATACTTTTATGACAATTTTGCTCATGAAGATATTATTGCGAACAATCCTAGAAATAAACTTGACGGAGAAATATTCAGGCGCGATAGTGTTGACGTCATGAACTCGTCAGGTAAAGTTTTACACAGGGGCATGGAGCCAGAGGGAAAAATTATTGAATCCGTGAACTTAGCTCTCAAGATTCTTCATGACAAGAATATACCCAGCTTAGTCCGTATTGCCATATTTCATTACATGTTTGTCTACATTCACCCATTCTATGACGGTAATGGGAGGACCGCTCGGTTCATTTCATCATACTGCATAGCACAACATTTATCTTATTTGCCAGCAATGAGACTGTCGTACATTATCAAGCAACACCAAAGAGCTTACTATGATCTAATTCACGATACAGAATTAGCGATAAATTGTGGCGAACTAACATCGTTTATTATAAGCTTCTGTTCATTCATATACGAAAGTATAAATAATGTCTTGAAAATCCTCACACGTAAAGCGACACAAATACATCAATACGAGACCAAAATATTTGAGTTATTTACAGGCGACGATTTAACGGTCAACATATGCTTAACACTAATTTACAAGAGTGCCTTCTTATCCCAAGGTATGAATATGGAGGAGCTCATGAAGACCACGGGAAAATCAAGGAATACGATAATCGAGAAATTAAGATCATTACCGATAAACTTCATTCAAGTCGATAAGAGACACAGGAAAAACTTCTACAAGCTCAACGCGTTAATGCTCAGAAATTAACCTAATGGAAATATTTCCACAAAATTAACCTCACACAGAAAGGAGTTGATACACATGGAGAAATTGCAACGGTGTATTGAGTTTATGCTACTGACGTTGGTGTTATGGCTGCTGGCAACGATAATGATATTCGCTGGCGGCTCTATGCTCATACTTGGCCCAATAATAGCATTATGGGCGCTGATTGACAAATGCTATGACGACGACGATGAATACGAATAACTCAAGACTAAACCTCGGATGTCAAGACGTTTGTCTATAATAATTCTGAGCCATGCGTTGCTGCACAGAACGGTTTAGAATGAACGCATTTGTAGGAGAAAGATTAACCATCGAAAATTTGCTAACAAAAAAGCTAAAGCCGTATTGACTAATAATCTTCCCGATTAATTCATCCGCATATGAGGAACTAATTAAATTGACACCTGCAAAATCAAGTACAACTTTCTTCTTGTCAGATAGTATTATATTCAAAACCAGAGTCCTTAGTTGCTCTGCTGCTCTACGCGTTCCGGTGCCATGCGACTGATTAGCCACGCTAATGATAATATCGCCGTTATCTGCCTCAAAATTCTCAAGCCAAAAATCAACAAGCTGATGACCATTTAACGCTTTCGCAACATCAACTTCTCGCGAATAATCTAATTGAAAATCAATCAGAGTAGTGCCATTTTCCTTGCCGAGATTAAAATCGTCTTGTTTCCGTGTAGAAATATTGCCATTCTGATCTCGTTCATATCTTGCACCAC